>JBQDHL010000042.1:0-13925 GCA_052093725.1 Jeotgalicoccus sp.
CACACCCCGCAAACCAAAAAAATATTCTCCCACATTTAATCTATCGTCTATTTTTATATTCATATATATGTAAGCACTCCAATCAAATCATTCATAAATTTTATACTTTAATATTTCTACCCTGTATTAATGTTTTTAAAACTTTTTAGTTCTCACTTTTATTTTTTATCATAAACATCGTTAAGTCATCTTTATAATTCTGATTACGCATACGTGTCAGCGCTTCGTAAATATACTGTACGATATCCTGTGGATGCTGGTCGCGCGCTTGCCGTATCATCTCCAGAATGTCATCCATATTTATAAATGTGCCGTCGTGTTTTCTAAGTTCTGACACTCCGTCAGTAAAAATAAACAGCATATCATTTTTCTCGAGTTTCGACGATACTTCCTCGTACTCGGTATCCTTCATTACCCCGAGCACAAGTCCTTTACCATCCAGTTCCTCGAACTCATCATCTTCATAGTGATATAAATATGCGGGTTCGTGTCCTGCACTTGAGAAGCAGAGTGACTGATTATTAAAGTCGTACAGCCCGTAAAACATCGTTACGAACATATTTTTATTAACATTTTTTTCAACGAGTTCATTTAACTGTTTTAAAGATTTCGCCGGCGGATTGGATCCAGCTGTCAGGTCCATTCCGAATTTCAGCATCGACATAGCAATAGCAGCAGGTATCCCTTTACCAATAACGTCGGCTACTGCGAATGTCAGCTTGCCTCCACTATGCTCAATAATATTAAAATAGTCTCCACTCACTTTTCTTGCCGGCACACTAATTGCACCGATTTCAACATTATCAATTGCCGGAATTGCTGTTTTCAACATTGTTTCCTGCAAACTCGCAGCGACATCCATTTCCTGGTCATGACGCTCCATTTTGTTGAGCATTGCTTTGTAGTCCTTATATGTAAATCCGAAACGAATCATTATTTCCTGAAGCACATCGAGCGACGCTTTTACATCTTCATAGTCTTTCAGCGGAATTGCGTTTATCAGCTCAATATGAAGTGCAACCATCTCATCCGGTGAAACATCCAAATCAATCGCTTTTTCACTGAATTCATGCGCCTTACCTGACAGAAAATCTTCATTTCCATCTGTTATGTAATCATTAATCAAACCTTTATATTCTTCTACCAGATCATCAATATATGTCATATTAAAAACACCTCCATCTTCAAAATAGACTTTTGTTTACAAAAGTCTATTTTCTGGTTGTCTTATTCTTTTTTCTTTTCTTTTTCGGCTCTAATTCCAGACTGACTTTCAGCGCATCATTAACTTCGCGCATTTTGTCCTCGTCCAGATATGTAAGTTTTTCCTGTAACCTGGTCTTGTCGACCGTTCGAATTTGCTCAAGCAGTATTACCGAGTCCATATCCAGTTTGTAAGCTTCCTTTGATATTTCAACATGTGTAGGTATCTTCGCTTTATTTATTTTCCCAGTAATGGCTGCAACTATCACAGTCGGACTGTGACGGTTACCTACATTATTTTGGATAATAACAACAGGGCGTTTCCCCCCTTGTTCTGAACCCTGCACAGGTGAAAGTTCGGCCAGATAAACTTCTCCTCTTTTCATCTATTCACCATCTTTACTATCGTTACATGCAGCACATTCTCGTTCCGTGACAGTAATGCCGATACGGTGCGCTTCACTTTCAGCGTGAAAACTTTCCCGCGCGATTAATAAATTAATCTCCGCCATTTCAATGTAGCCATTTACCAATGCTTTTTCGAACTCGCTATTTGCAGATGAATAAGACAAGACAATCAGCTCCATAAAAATCTATTATAGAATTAATCATAACATTTGATGCATTCTGTTGCTATTAAACAAATGCTCGTTTAATTAATCACTTCGTTATAAATTAACTCAATGTCTTTCCCGAGATAACGACGGGGGATCCGGCGCCCGAAAGCACACAGTGATTCATACGAAATAGTGCCAGTATAGTCACTGTAACTTTCCATGGACTGGCCAGAGTCCTCTTTATCATCAATTATAATAACAGTTGCTCCGGCATTGACCTGCTCTGGAACTTTAATCATCAGTGCATCCATGCAGATGGTCCCGATGATTTCACATTCGGTACCACCTTCTAGTTTAACTTTATACCCATTATGGTGCCTTAATAACCCATCCGCGTATCCAACCGGCAGCGTCGCGGCAGTTTCACGGGTTTTTGCAGTATATTTTCTGCCGTAGCTAATACTTTCACCCGGCTCCAACTGATGTACAGCGACGATTTCTGTCGATAATTTCACTGACGGAGTGAGTTTCACAGTAGTTTCAGATTTTGTATACTCACTTGGATAGTAGCCGTACAGCGCAATCCCCGTTCGGACAGCAGTTGTAAAATCTTCTTCTAATGTCAGTGCTGCACCTGAATTCGCTATGTGAACATACTCAGGACGTTCGACCTCGCTGACAATATCTTTAAAGAGACTAAATTCAGCGGCTGTAACATCGCTGTCTTCATCGCTTGAAGTAAAGTGACTGAAAATCCCTTCGTAAATAAAGCGTCTGAATGAATTAATTTCATTAATCATTGCTTTTATTTCACCGGCATCCGAAGTTCCATAACGGTTCATACCCGTATTTATTTTAATATGAATCCAGACTTTTTTATCATACTTATCATTTACTTCTTTTTTCGCTTCTTTTATCCATGCAAGATCCGGTGCTGTGACTGCAATACGGTGCTGAATTGCTTTATTAATATATTCCGGACTAATTATTCCAAGTACGAGTATTTTCTGTTTAATACCGTGCATACGAAGATCGATTGCTTCATCCAGTGTCGCGACTGCAAAAAATGCTGCACCCGCCTCAGCAAGATGTTCACTAATCTCTTTTGCTCCAAGTCCGTAGGCATTCGCTTTCACTACTGCAATAATTGTTTTCTCGGGGTTAATTTCCTGAACTGCTCTGTAGTTTTTTTCTATAGCTTTAAGATTCACGTCGAGCACTGTATTCCTGTAATACTTATCGCTCATCATTAGCCTCCTCAATAATAACTGTCGCAACAGCGTAGTCCCTGGAATGTGATATCGATACATGCGCATTCGGCGCATTCGTTAAAGACGGTTTGCCGTTCACATCATTCATGCAGTTAATGTCATTAAAGCTGACTGTACCGCCGATACCTGTACCGAGCGCTTTGCTGTAGGCTTCCTTCACTGCAAAACGTCCCGCCAGGTAAGATATTTTACGTTCTTCATTGCTTATTCGCTCATAATGATAAAATTCATCCACCGTCAAAATCCTTTTTGCCAGACGGTCTTCTTTATTCACTTTGGAAATACGTGATATTTCTATAATATCCGTACCCAGTCCTATAATCATATTATTCCCTCATTCTGATGTTCATTCACGTTTTCATTAATCAGTTTTCTGATATCCTGACGCAGCTGATCTGCTTTGTCTGTTTCAAGTTCCGGGATAAATAGTTTCTCAGCAGAAGTCTGCAGCGATATTCCTTTTAAGTTCATCCGTTTCATAATCGGACCGACAGTCGTATCGATATTTTGTACACGGTAGAGCGGCACTGCAACTTCAGATTTAAACCAGATACCACTGTGAATACGAATTTCATCTTCCAGTACTTGATATCTGAAGTATTTATAGCGGAGTTTCGGAATAATCCATGCATGAACGATAATAATATAAATAACAATGGCAGCGGGAATCAGAAAGATCCACCACGGTATAAAATCGAGAAATATTGATGCAATACCTATCGCAGCTCCAATAATAAGCCAGATTCCCGCGTTAATATATTCTCTAATTCTCCACAGTTTGATTGCTTTCGGCGATATCCGTTTCATCGTCATGCCCCCTTTCTATAAAGGTCCAGATAGTTTCTATATCATGTTTTTCAATAAATTTAATTTCTGCTGAGGAGCTTGCAATACCGCCCGGCGTCGATACTTCAATATGGCCTAAGTCAGCACGGTGAAGAAACGGATTCCGGCGGTATGTCGTATCGATAATTTTATCGCGTTTGATTGCATAATGACGACGCGTAAAGAACGTAGCTGTCATCATATTAATCTCATCTTTATAAATAGCGTAGCCCACGTTTCTCGCACTGTAAATTCCACTCGTAATCATGAGCAGCAGAATAATCGCTGCACCAATATAAAAGTACAGCATAAATGTTTCACCGTGGAAGAAGTAGGCCATGATACTTGTCACGATAATGAAAAACAGCACTGTAAGCTGGAAGTAGCGGCGAATCGCACGGAAAGGTACGATACGTTTTGGCAGTTCCAGATGATAGTTCGGGAAAATATCTCCGATGATACTGTACAACTCTTTTTTCTTTATAAACGGCAGCAGCTGTACCTTCCCGTCGATTGCATCGGACTCGAGAGAATCACTCGTAATTGATACCGATAATGCATAATAGCCGATTAACCGGCGTAAAATACTGTCTGAGATAATAACATTCTGTACTCTATTTATATTGACACTCTTATTCTTTTTAGAAAATAAGCCGTACTCAACTGTCAGATCATCACCGCTTTGTTTCAATGTGTAGTCATAGTTACGTACCATTATAATAACTGTTCCGATAACATAACCGATGATGACAAATACCAGTGATGCGATAACGATACTGAATATTACGCTTCTCACAATACCGCTGACGTATTCGAAATAATTTTCTATTAGTATTTCTCCGCCGACAACATTCAGAATCCCGAAGAAAATCGCAGCAAAGACTCCTAATCCGCCGCTTGTCATCGCCATTAAAATAAGTTCTTTAAAATTCATTCTCTTCAATGTAACGAATTCACGTGCAGTTGTTTTAGTAGATGTTTCTGCGTCCGGTTCTCTCGGCCATGTACAGACATCTCCAATGTTTACAGCTGTCTCTTCACTTTCAATATCCTGCTGAGTCTCATAAATGACCTTCTGGATATCTTCACCCTGCGTTTTTTTAATCGTATCTATTTTTATACCATCACCCGGTGTTAAAACATCCAGCTGAACTGCTCCAAAAATACGATGGAAAAAAGGCTGATTAAAATCAATCGACTGAATGCGTTTAATATCCAGTTCTTTTTCGTTTCGTGTGAATATCCCGTTTTTAAAAACAAATTTATTATCTTCTATCCAAAACCTGGTCCGGTATATATTAAGCATGTCGAAGCCTGTAAACACTATAAAAATCAGCGCGAGTATACCGACGCCGCTGAAGAGCATCCATGGACTGATTGAACCTGAAAAAAGTTCTTCTCTCATATTAAATAAGATAATAATTGCCGGGAAGAACATTGTTTTAATTCCTTTTACAACACTTCCGGCATATGCAACAGGATGGAGTTTCTGTGGATTATACATCGGTTTGTTCCCCCTTTACGATATCGATGATATTCATTTTTAATTCACGTGCTTCATCGATTTTTAAAGGCGGCATATCAATACCGATACCTGCAGTGTTAATACGCACAGATCCAAGATCATACTTTCTCGACAATGGACCCGTTTTAAATTCAACACCCTGTGCCCTTTTAATAGGAATCATCTGGGTCTTCACTGTAAAGAAACCCTGCCTCACGACAATTCTATCTGCCAGAAGTTCATATGATGTCACTTTCGTATAAATCCACGGACGAAGCAACACGAATCCCGCTAATTCTAAAACAATTACACTGATAAAAACATAATACAGCCATACCGGCCAGGAAAAGAAATACACTGCAGCACTGGCTGCAGAAAGTATAAGTACACTGGTCAGCCAAATTAAAAATGCTTTTGTTACCATGTACGGTCTGACGCGTTCGTTTAACTCTATCATAGACAACCCTTCCAACTGTTAGTTTATCTCTATGATACAACACTCAGAAAACATAAAAAAGCATTCACTTAAAAGTGAATGCTTTCTAAATTATTATTATTTCTGGTGATCTTTAAATACACGGCCTTGTTTGCTAGTGCGTCCACTTGTTGATGGTTTACCGCCTTGACGTTTAGCGCCGCCGCTACCGCCGCTGCTGTTTCTTGCTGGTCTGCCGCCGTTATCGCGCTGACGTCTATTACCGCCGCCGCTTCTTTGACCGCCTTTACCATGACTTGGTTTACCTCTGCGTCCACCGTGCCCCCTGCGAGAAAGTGGCTTTTCAAATGACAATTGAATATTGTCATCTTCTTTGGCATACAGAAGTTCGTTTACTAACGCTGCAATGACTTCACGTGACTCATGAGTTTTCATTAACCCATCAGCTACTTCGAAAGTGTGCTCATTTTTATTATCAGCTAACCATGCACCGATTTTTTCAAATACTTCGTTTTCACGAGCTTTTTCTACTTCTTTTTTGCTTGGTGGACGAAGTGTAACAATTGGTTTCTTCTTGTCTTTTTCAATCTGACGTAAGAATTCCATTTCTACAGGGTTAACGAATGTTAACGCCATTCCTTCTTTACCGGCACGGCCAGTACGTCCAATACGGTGTGTATACGACTCAGTATCCTGTGGAATATCGAAGTTGTACACATGTGATACACCCGAAATATCTAAGCCCCTTGCAGCTACATCAGTAGCTACCAGAATGTCTAATGAATTGTTTTTGAATTTCTTCAATACTTCAAGACGTTTAGATTGAGTAATGTCTCCATGTAAACCTTCCGCACGGTAACCTTTTGCAATTAAAGCACTTGTCAATTCGTCAACGCGGCGTTTTGTACGGCCGAATACGATTGAAAGCTCAGGCTGGTGAACATCAAGGTATGATGTAAATACAGATAGTTTTTCCAGCTCTTTTACAATTGTATAGTACTCATCGATTAACGGATCAGAGTTGTTCTGATTCATCGTTTTAACGACATGAGGTTTATTCATGAAACGTGTTACTAAATCTTGGATTGCTCTAGGCATTGTAGCTGAAAATAGAAGTGTGTGACGATTATCTTCAGGTACTTTACTCATGATGAATTTAACATCATCGATGAAGCCCATGTTCATCATTTCATCCGCTTCGTCTAATACAAGTGTATGAACATCTTGTAACTTAAGCGTGCGGCGGTTGATATGGTCAATCATACGACCAGGTGTACCAACAATGATTTCAGGTTGTCTCTTTAAGTCTTTAATTTGACGATCTATGCTCATACCGCCGAAAATAACTGCAGTAGCTAATTTCTTTCTCTTAGAAAACTCTTTAATTTGTTCGCTGACCTGAACTGCTAGTTCTCTTGTCGGCGTTAATATAACAACTTGAGTGCCTGCACCCTTAGTTGTATTTTCTATAATTGGAATACCAAATGCACCGGTTTTACCAGTACCTGTCTGAGCTTGACCAATGATATCTTTTCTCTCTAGTGCTAGTGGAATACTTTCCACTTGAATCGGTGTAGGTTCAGTGAACCCCATATCAGTTAGTGACTGAATTGTATCGTCACTAATACCTAACTCTTTAAAAATCTTCAAACTTTAGTCTCCTTTGACTATTTCATTTCTCGCATGTACAACTTCTCTATAGTAACACTTAACACTTTAATCCACAAGATGTTTTAACTTGATGTCAAGAAATAAAAATCTCCCGGCCAAAATGTTCAGCTCCAGCAGCTTATCTTCTGTAAACATAATCAAGTGTGGTGTGTGTTCCATAAGTACAAGTTTTGAATGCGGGATTTTCTTCTGTGCTTCAATGCTCGTCTGAAACGGCACTAGCAAATCAATTTTTCCGTGAATTAAGAGCGTATCGCACTTAATGCTCCCGAGGTCGCCAATTTTCGCATCAACAATTTTAATGAATTCCTGCATTGCCCTGATGGGAATATTTCTCAGCCTAGGTCTGACCTTCGACATCAGGTTCAATTTAAAATGTTCATTCACTTCAGCGGGTGACAGTTTAATTCTGTTAATCCTGCTTAATTTTGTATGGTCAAATGCCGGGGCAATTAACACCAGCTTATCGACATGGTAATTCTGCGCGATAAAGCTCGCAAACACTCCGCCCATTGAAAAACCGATGACGTATATTTTATCGGTGCGGGACGCTAAATTTAAATATGCTTTCTCCGCTTCATCATACCAGTCATCTCCAGTTAACCCGGATAAATCGAGCGTACTGCCATGACCCGGATACTGGGGGAATTCATATTCAAAATCATAGCGTTTTTTTAAATATTGAAATGTCGGCTCCAGTTCGAACCGCCCGCCTGTATAGCCGTGTAAAAACAGCACTCCGATTTTAGATATCGTCAATCACCCTTTCCACTGCCATACCGCGTGAACCTTTCAGCAGAATAACTGTGTCTTCGTTAAAATGTTCTGTTACTTTGTCACGCAGTTCTTCTATCGATGACGTATGCTCTTTCTCTTTAAGTTTTAAAGCATCATGAATATATTTCGCACCGTCACCGAACGTATAAATTTTCGTAAACTGATACGTTCCTTCATTAATAAAGTGTGCAACATCTTCGTGAAGTTCCTGTTTGTAACTCCCGAGCTCCAGAATATCAGCGAGCACAAGAATTTTATTCTTGTGAGCCATGCGTCCCACTGTATCGACAGCACTGATCATACTCGCTTTTGAAGCGTTGTAGGCATCGTTGACAATTAATGCGCCGCTTTCATGTGTCACGCGCTCCATTCTCATACTCGTTACTTCAAGTTTCGAAAGATTTTCACGCGCTTCCTTTAATGTCACACCTAGCGTTTCCCCGACAAGAATGGCAAGAGATGCGTTCAGTGCGTTATGAATACCGAGCTGAGGAATATCAAACTGTACGTCTTTAAAAGTAAAGTGCGTACCCTGATCGTCTTCTGTTACGCCGCCGATTGTGTGCTCGTTTGCTTCCAGAAGTCCTGCAGTCTGAATATCATATACCGTGTCTTTATCAGCAATTACATCAAGAAGCGGATAATCTTTCGAATAGATAAAGGTGCCGTCGTCTTTCAAATAATCGATAATTTCGTATTTTGCTTTGGCAATATTCTCTCTCGAGCCAAGCATTTCGATGTGCGATTCCCCAACACTCGTAATTACAGCGATATCCGGCTCAGCCATTCTGCTTAAGAATTTTATGTCCCCCACTCTATCCATACCCATTTCCAGAATAGATATTTCAGTATTCCGGTCCAATTGTAAAATTGTGAGGGGCATACCTATTTCGTTATTGAAGTTGCCGGGAGTTTTCTGCACTTTGTATTTAGTACTTAAGATGCACTCAAGCATATCTTTCGTTGTGGTCTTACCGTTGGATCCCGTCACTGCGACGACTTTCGGGTTTACTAACTTTAAATATTCCTGGGCAATATTTTGCAAAGCAACGAGTCCGTCAGCCACATGAATGACTGGATAATTCGATTCTTCTACTAAGTGCTCACTGAGTGTTACGCCTGCTCCTTTTGAGAATGCCATCTCAATAAATTTATGACCGTCGGCATGTTCTCCTTTAAAAGGAACAAAGACATTACCTGTTTCAATGGTCCGTGTATCGATTGATACACCTTTAATCACGCTGTTTTTCATTGTTTCTGCACGACTGTTCATCGTACCGCCACAGAATTTCGATATTTGTTCTATAGTAGCTTCTATCATAGTTTTTCATCCTAATGTTTTGTATTTACTGTTTATAATTATAAAATAGTTGTATACTAAATGTCATGATTTCTATATGAATTAGGTGACTTTCTTGAGTAATAATAAATATACACGTCAAAATCCGAACTTTTTGGCACGCATCGACTGGATTCTTGTTATTTTAATTCTGATGCTTGCTGCAATAAGTCTAGTATCCATCAGTTCTGCCATGACCAGCGGTCAGTACGGCACGGACTTCAGCACACGCCAGATTGCGTTTTACGGTTTAGGTTTCGTCCTTGCATTCGGTTTAATGCTCGTACCGTTTAAATTCATTAAAACTTATACGTGGGCATTATACATTTTCGGGGTGCTTAGTCTGGTTGTTTTATATGTCGCACCAGTGTCATCAGTAACTCCGATTATAAACGGCGCGAAGAGCTGGTATCAATTTGGATTTTTCAGTATCCAGCCTTCTGAATTCGTAAAAATCATTTATATTTTAACGATGGCATATGTCATCAGTCAGCACAACAAATATAAATTAACGAATTCATTATCCATGGATCTAAGATTGCTGTTAAAGATGATTTTAATTTCCATTTTGCCGATGCTCTTTATTCTGCTGCAGAACGACCTTGGTACGGTGCTCGTAATGATTGCCATCTTCCTCGGGCTCGTAGTTGTTTCAGGAATCAGCTGGTGGCTGATTATTCCGACGCTTTCAGTTGCCGCATCAACTGGTCTTGCCCTGATACTCGGTATTTTATACCGTCCGGATTTGCTTGAACGTTATCTCGGCATACACCCTTATCAGTTCGAGCGTATCTATTCCTGGATTACACCGGAAGCATTTCAGTCGGACAGCGGATTCCAGCTGACTAACTCGCTTATCGCAATCGGTTCTGGAGGAATAACAGGTAAGGGATATTCTGATGGGATTATTTATATCCCTGAAAACCATACTGATTTTATCTTTACGATTATCGGTGAAGAATTCGGCTTTATCGGTTCGACGATTGTAATCATCGTGCTGTTTATGCTGATTATGCATTTAATCCGTATGGCATTTATGGCAACGGACAGTTTTGCATCGTACTTTGTTATCGGTTATCTTTCACTTCTCGTCTTTCATATTATCCAGAATATCGGTATGACGATTCAACTGCTGCCGATTACCGGACTTCCTCTCCCGTTTATCAGTTACGGAGGAAGCGGGCTCTGGTCAAATATGCTTGCTGTCGGCATTATGCTCAGCATGTATTTCCACCACCTCAATAAAGGCGCTAAAAATATATAAAAACTGCTGAAGGGGCGTGCCCTCCTCAGCAGTTTTTATTTTAAATATTATTTTCTTTCAGTCTGAGTTGATCTTTATTTGCTATGCGGTTCATAATTTCGAATCTTGATTTGGAAACCGTCACTTTAACACCGAGTTCATGCAGCATCTGGACGACTTCTTTTACTTTGCTTTTGTCGTTTTTGCGCATATTGACACTCCCTTTTTCTAGCTAACTTAATTGTACTCGTTTATGCTATAATTATCTATACTTTTCAGATATTAATTATTACAGACTTACAAACTTTTCAACTTTTAAAGAAGGTGGACACCTATGACAATACCGTTTTTGGACATTTACATCACAGATGCTGCTGTAGTGACTATCATTACTGTCATCTTATTTATAATTAACTTCCTCTTAGCCGGCGGGCTGATTTTTCTTGAGCGCCGCAGCGCTCAGAGTGTATGGGCATGGATTTTAGTCTTATTCTTTCTTCCTATTGTCGGCTTCATACTCTACATGCTTTTCGGCCGTACGATTTACAGGCAGAAACTTTTCAAACTGGACGAGGATGACAAAGTCGGACTTGAACATCTGGTCAGCGAGCAGCTGGAGGAAATCAGGCATGGCCGTTTAACATTTTCAAATCCCATTGCAGAAAAACATAAAAAACAAATTCATATGCTTCTTTATAACAATCAGTCATTTGTGACGAGCAATAATGATGTGACTACATTTACAGATATGAATGAAAAATTTAATCAGATGTTAAAAGATATCGAAGTAGCTGAAGATCATATCCATTTCCAGTATTACATTTTTAAAATGGATAATATCGGTACCGAGCTTTACAAAGCACTGCTGAAAAAACAAAAAGAAGGCGTCTCTGTACGGATTCTATACGATGACATCGGCTCCCGGTCTTTATCGCTTAGAACCTTCAGCGATATACGACATGCCGGAGGTTTGGTCGAGGCATTTTTCCCGAGTAAACTGCCATTAATTAAC
The DNA here is from genome assembly GCA_052093725.1 of Jeotgalicoccus sp. Lineage (GTDB taxonomy): Bacteria > Bacillota > Bacilli > Staphylococcales > Salinicoccaceae > Jeotgalicoccus. The sequence continues at coordinate 11,839 of JBQDHL010000042.1, forward strand.
CCGCGTATTAATAACAGGAATCACCGTAAAATTGTCGTAATTGACGGTAAAATCGGCTATATCGGCGGCGCCAACGTCGGTGATGAGTATCTTGGCCGTGATTCAAAGATGGGCGATTGGCGTGATACGCATCTCCGTATCGAAGGGAATGCTGTTAAATCACTGCAGCTCCGCTTCATGCTGGACTGGAACTCCCACGATACGCGCAACAATATGAAACATGAAAATCATTACTTCCCTGAAATTGATTCCGTCGGCGAGACGACGATGCAGATCGCATCGAGCGGACCGGATGAAAATTATCAGCAGATTAAATACGGATACCTGAAGATGATTTATAGAGCAAAGCAGACGATTCACATCCAGTCACCCTACTTCATTCCCGATCTGTCGATAATGGAAGCAATTCGTATCGCAATATTATCCGGTGTCAGAGTCAAAATAATGATTCCAAGTTTTCCCGACCATCCATTCGTATACTGGGCAACATATTCAAATGTTGCCTCACTGATGAGGATGGGTGCGGAAATATACATGTACAAGCCGGGCTTCCTGCATCAGAAAGTATTTATTATCGATGACGAAGTCGTTTCAGTCGGCACAACAAACGTTGATAACCGCAGCTTCATTTTAAACTTTGAAGTTAATGCATTTATGTACGACGATACAGAAGCGACAAAACACCGCAAAATATTTGAAGATGACATTAAGCATTGTGAAATACTCACTTCTGAAAAGTATGAAAATCGGGGCTACTGGATTAAGTTGAAAGAAGGCCTCGCCAATTTAATTTCACCGATACTGTAATGCATCTGCCCCGCAGCTTATATAAGCTGCGGGGCTTTTTGTTCGTGTTGGTTACCAAAATCAAAAAAAGAGCAGAATCCTTAACGGATTCCACTCTCAAAAATTTAAATAGATTCTTATTTTTTACGTTTTTTCTTAGGTTTAACTTTAGCGTTTTTAACACGCGCTTCTTTTTCAGCCTGCTCACGTTCGTGTGCAGCGATAATCGGAGCCATTTCTTCGTTAACTTTCTTACGATAGAATGTGTTACCTGCCCAAGTTTGGAAGATCAGGAATACACCGCCGACTGCCCAGTATAATGGGAGTGCTGATGGTGAAATTGCTGAAATCCAGATAATCATTATTGGCGAGATGTACATGAACAGCTGCATTTGTTTGCGTTGCTCTTCTGCTACATAGCGCGTTGATACCCATGCTTGAATTGCGTATACAATACCTGCAAGTGCAACCATGAAGTAATCTGTTTGTGTTAAGTCCATCCATAAGAAATCAGGATGAGCAACAATACCGCCGTCTGACGGGAATTTTAATGCAAAGTATAAAGCCATAACAACCGGCATTTGAATAACAATCGGCAGACATCCCATGTTTAGCGGATTTATGTCGTGCTTCTTATAAAGACCCATCATTTCCTGCTGGGCTGCCATTTTTTCTTCCTGCGTCGTCGCAACTTTAACTCGCTGCTGGATTGCTTCCATTTCTGGTTTGACAATCTTCATTTTCTCTCTCATCATCATCTGATTTTTGTATGTACGCATCATGAATGGGAAAATTGCTAGTCTCACAATCAGCGTGATGACGATAATAGCCAGACCGTAGTTATTGTCCAGATTATCTCCTAGCCAATGCAGTAACGAGTCCATCGGCTTGACAAGAGTGTTATAGAAGAAGCCGTCTCTATTCTCGGGTTCGGAATAGTCACACCCCGCGAGGAATAGTACGAGTACCATAGTCGCTGGTAATAGCCACTTTTTAATCATTTCTTCACCTCTAAGTAATATCTCACATAAAAAAGATTGTACCATAAATGAATGTGTATAAAAACCAATTTCATAGTATCCGTACAATATTTCACAAAGTTACTGCAACAAAGCTGTCACGGTTTGTTCAATATTATCCGATTGAGTAATCGCGGAAATAACACAAATACCGTCTGCTCCGTTTTCGAGACAGGATTTATAGTTCTTTTCAGTAATTCCTCCTATCCCTGCAGTCGGCAGTTCCGTTCTGTTCGCTACTTGTTTTAAACCATCTGTACCGATAGCATCTCCCGCATCATC
>JBQDHL010000043.1:0-4024 GCA_052093725.1 Jeotgalicoccus sp.
GCACCCTCTTCAGGATCCGTCCCCGCACCGAGCTCATCTAAAATAACAAGTGATTCACTGTCGACGCGTTTTAAGATGTCGGCGATGTTCGTCATATGACTCGAGAATGTCGAGAGCGACTGTTCAATCGACTGCTCATCACCGATATCTGCATAGACGTTTTTAAAGACGGAGATCGATGAACCGTCACGCGCCGGAATTGGAATACCCGCCTGCGCCATTAGCACAGACAGTCCGACTGTTTTAATCGTAACGGTCTTACCGCCGGTATTCGGTCCGGTAATAATGACAGCTTTTGTTTCCGGTTCGATAACGATATCGTTTTTCACAACTGTCTCGCTGTCGATTAAGGGGTGGAATGAACCGATTAAGCGGATTGATTCGTCATCGGTGATCAGTGGTTTCGTCCCTTTTATATGCGCACCGTATTTCGCTTTGGCAAAGACCAGGTCGATGTGGTGCAGGTTTATATTATGTTCATATAAATCGTGTGCAACTTCGTTCACCTGTTCTGTCAGTACACTTAATATTCTTGTGATTTCCGCTTCTTCGGATTCTTTCAGGCGGGTAATGTTATTCGTCATATCAACGATCGCTGTCGGTTCGACATAAATCGTCTGCCCACTTTGTGAAGAGTCGTGGATAATCCCTTTAAATTCACTGCGGTAATCAACGTTCACCGGGATTACATAGCGACCGTTACGCATCGTAATAATGCTGTCGCTTAATTTACGCTGATTTTTTCTGACGATGTCGTTTAGACGATCGCGGATTTTCTGTTCCTCTGCACCGATTTTCCTGCGGATGCGGAGCAGTTCCGCCGATGCGTGGTCTAAGACCGTTACTTCATCGACTGTTTCAGTAATACGTTTATAAAGAAAATGAATATCTTCAAGTTCTGAAATGTAAGGTTTGATGTTCGTCAGATAAATTTCATCTTCCAGGAAGCCGTTCATTAAACTTTCCAGCATATGTTTTCTGTTTAATAATGATTTTATTTTATTAAAATCGCTCACGCCTAATATACTCCCGATTTCCGCACGTTTTACAAACGGTTTAATATCGCTGATTCCAGCGAGTTCAACGTGGCGGTACCGGAGCATTGTTGATGCATCATCGGATTCTTCAATATTCTTAACTACTGTATCCAGCTCAGTTTCAACGATGGAAAAGTTTAATTTCTCTTTCGTCTTATCACTGACTGCAAATGCTTTGACAGATTCGAGGATTTTATCGAATTCCAGTTTGGTGAATGTTTTATCATTCATTTATATCACTCTGCTTACTTTTATTAATAAATGCTTTAAATTCTTCTCTTGTTAATGTGTTCAGTACCTGTGATTTTTTCACGAACGCTTTTTGCAGCGTCGCCACACCGTACTTCATGAAATCGAAATGGCTGGTATGGTGTGCATCGGTGTTTACTGTAAACATGACGTCTCTGTTTGCAATCACATCGCTCGATAAATCGAGACGCTGCGGGTTGGCATTAATTTCTAAGACAGTATTCGTTTGTTTCGCATACTCGAATAATTCGTCCATATTAACCTTGTACCCGTCACGCACACCGATTAAGCGTCCCGTCGGGTGCGCAATATGACGGACGTATGGATTATCCATCGCTGATTTCAGGCGGTGCATAATATCTTCTTCAGACTGCTGGAAACTCGAATGAATCGCAGCAATGACATAATCCAGCTGTTCGAGAATTTCGTCTGAATAATCGAGTGTCCCGTCAGCTAAAATATCCATCTCAGTTCCGCTGTATACGTCGATATCTCTGTATTCCTTATCAATTGCTCTGATTTCCGCGAGCTGTTCAAGAAGGCGTTCGTCGTTTAAGCCGTTCGCTACACGCAGACTTTTCGAGTGATCGGTAATAACGATATACTCGTAGCCTATTGCGCGTGCCGCTTCAACCATATCGCGCACACTGTACGCACCGTCACTGTAAACCGTGTGCATATGAAGGTCGCCCTTAATATCTTCCGGTTTGACGATTTCTGCAACATCGACATCCGTCTCTTTACCCGTTTCACGCATCGCTGGCGGAATATACGGCAGGTCGAAGTAGTTATAGAACTCCTCTTCCGAGTCGAACGTTTTCACGCCGTCCGGTGTTTCAACACCATATTCACTGATTTTCTCACCGCGCGCTTTGGCGATCTGGCGCATCTTCACGTTGTGGTCTTTTGAACCGGTAAAATGCTGCAGCGTAGAAATATATTCTTCGCCGCTGACAAATCTGAAGTCGACGTTAATCTCCTCGAATTCGTGCTCAATCTCGACCGACAGCTTTTTATCGCCGCGTGCAACGATGTCTGTCACGAAACTTTTGCTGACCATCGTTTCCGTGAACAATTCATAATCGTCTACTTTTACGATAAAGTCCAAATCTCTGGAAGTTTCCTTCGAACGACGGCCACTGCCCGTCATGTCGTAGCGTTCAACGCCTGGAATTGTGTCGATGACGTCTGTGATGATTTTTTTGAACTTTAATATACTTGAAATCGGATAGCGTTCCGGTCTGTTCAATACCGTCTCAATTGATTTCAGTATGTTTTCTTCAGTCTTTTTACCGAAGCCCGGGAGAGCACTGACTTTTTGCTCTTCACACGCTGCTTTTAAATCTTCGAGTGTACTGATACCGAGTGCATCGTGAATTTTAGCAATTTTCTTCGGTCCGAGCGTTGGCAATTTCAACATGCGGATTAATCCGCTTGGTACTTTATCTTCCAATTCTTTCAGTACCGTTGACTCACCGGTATCGACGAATTCTGTAATAACCTCGTTGGTGCCTTTTCCGATACCTTTAAGTTCACTGAAGTCCGGGATTTCATCGAGTGTTCTCCCGTCAGTTTCCAAAGACCCTGCCGCTTTACGGTAAGCCGATACTTTAAAAGGGTTCTCTAAATTTAGTTCCATATATACTGCGATTTTTTCAAGCAGTCTGATTACATCTTTTTTATTCATGTCTACCTCCAAAAAAAGAGCCATATCTCTATGACTCTACTTGTATCCATTCTATTAATTTGTCCGATATTATAAATGTGTGTTCCATTATAAATGTGGCAATGCCTGATTCAGCCAGTGATTCCTGTACCGGCGCGTAGGGAATTGTTGCAGTGAAAAATAATATAACTACAAGTACGTACACAATCTCAATTAATCCGAGTACTGTGCCACCGATGCTGGTAACCAGTCCGCCTGTTGTGATCTGCTGAAGATAATCAAATCCGCTGATGATGATCTGAATAACAATCTTGCTCACGATAAAAATAAGAAAGAAAGCAAACATGTAATAATATGCATATTCAAGATTGCCAACATCCGCGAGCACTGCATTTGGATTCAGCTGTGCAGCCGACGGATACGGCATTACTAAATAAAATCTGCTGCCGAGGGTTTCATAATTTAATGAAGCAATAACGAGAGCTGATATTGTACCGATCAGATGCAGGGATTGAAGCACAATCCCGCGCCGGTAACCGGCAATCAGTCCGATTAAAAGTATAATTAAAAGTATTAAAATCATAAGCTATTTCCTTTTTTAAGCGCACTGTTTTCTTTTTCCAGCGCCTCGTATTTTTCTTTTAACTTTATATAATCATCCATGATATTACAAGCCGTAAGCACCGCTTTTCTCGTCGTATCGAGCCCGGGGCTCTTTGAAGCAATCGCTGTAATATTTTTGTCGACCTCGTCCGCCACTCGTCTCAGATGATCCTCACTGTCGGCGCCGACAAGTGCATAATTTTCATTATATATTTTTACAGCAATGCGTGTCTTTTTCCCGCTCATATTACATTGCCCCCATATCATTAAAATTTCTCACACATTTAACTATTTCAATAGTTTATTATACTTATCCCCGAATGTTAATACAAGCAATTAAAATGTTGCGGGTATTGGCGTTGTTGGTGTTTTTGAGAATTTTAATGGTGATTGGTGGCTGTTTGGTGATAAGTCGGATGATTTTGGGTGACTTGTGGTCGTTTGCTGCTGTTTTGGTGATAAGTCGGGT
>JBQDHL010000043.1:4124-13869 GCA_052093725.1 Jeotgalicoccus sp.
ATGAGCAGGAATGCTATTTTCGGAGGCACCTTGCTCACCACACCTAATCCAACCAAAAAAGCAGAGACAAATTTCGTCTCTGCTCATATATAATTTTATCCTCTGACTACATAGCCAGCTGCTTTCAATGCTTCTTCAACCGGTGTGTGAAGCGCTTCGATATCTTTGTCTGTCAGCGTTTTTTCTCTGTCTAAATATGTTAAGTGGAGCGCAACAGATTTTTTGCCGTCTGCCATGTGCTCGCCTTCATAAATATCGAACGGGTAAACGTCTTGTAAATATTTCGACGCTGCTTCACGAATCATATCGATAATCTCAGACACCTTCACGTCACTGTCAACCTCAAGCGCAACGTCGCGTGATACTGACGGGTATTTAGGCAGGAAGTCGTAAAGAATGCTGCCTGTTTTAACGCGCAGTACTTCTGCAAGATTAATTTCGAATACTGCCGTCTGGCCAAGGTCATGGTCTTCGTCATACTGCGGGTGAAGTTCTCCTGCGAATCCGATGACTTTACCGTCTAATAAAACTTCTGCCGTACGGCCCGGGTGAAGTTCATCGTGTGCTGCCGATTGTGTGTAAGTCACACGGTCAGCGAGACCAAGTTTCGTAAACAACGCTTCGAGCACACCTTTTACGGTATAGAAGTCAGACGGCACAAAAGTGTTTGTCCATGCTGTCTTGTGCTGTTCGCCAGTAACAATCCCAGCGAGCATTTCAACTTCATTCGGCAGTTTATCCTGTCCGTTAGTAATGAAGATTTTACCGATTTCAAATAGTGAAACATTCTTCTGCTGGCGGTTCACGTTGTACGTCGCGTTGTCTACCAGATGCGGTACCAGCGATGTACGAAGCACAGCGCGGTCTTCACTCATCGGCATTAATAATTTAAGCGAGTCTGTCAGCGATGTAAATTCACCGATGCGCTTTTTGCTCGTTAATGCGTAGTTGATCGCCTGCGAGAATCCTTGTGCATTAAGCTGGCGTTTAATTACACGAACTTCCTGCTGCTCATCCGATAAACGGCCCGGCGTAATCGTCGAATATTCCGGTAATGTCGAAGGAATATTGTCGTAGCCGAAAATACGCGCTACTTCCTCAGAAATATCTTCAGCAATTTTAAGGTCATCACGGCGCGACGGAATGATGACGTCGATTGAACCGTCCTTTTCTTCAGCACCTAATCCGAGTTTCTGCAGTGTGCCAAGAATTTCAGCTACTGATAACTCAGTCCCGAGGCGATTGTTAATAAAGTCCGCTGACGTCTTAATAACACCCGGTTCTAAGTTAAGCTGTCCTTCAGATACGATTCCGTTAAGCGTCTTGCCGCCTGCATATTTTTCTAATAAATATGCTGCACGGTTTACCGCAGGTAAAATAAATTCGTGTGAAACGCCTTTTTCAAAACGCTGTGATGCTTCACTGCGTAAGTTTAAACGGCTGCTCGTTTTGCGGATTTTAACCGGTTCAAATAATGCAGACTCTATAACAACGTTTACTGTTTGACCCGTGACTTCTGAATCCTGTCCACCCATTACACCGGCAAGTGCGATTGGTACTTCACCGTTTGTAATCACAATATCCTCAGTGTTCAGTGTACGTTCCTTGCCGTCAAGTGTCGTGAACTTCTCATTTTCTTTAGCTGAACGCGTCACAATTTTGTCCGAACCTATTTTATCGCGGTCAAACATATGGAGCGGCTGGCCGTATTCCATTAACACGTAGTTTGAAATATCAACCACGTTGTTAATCGGACGGATGCCGGCTTTAATTAAACGTATCTGCATCCATAACGGTGCAGGTTTAATTTCTAAATCTCTGATCTCGCGCACTGCGTAAAACGGCACAGCTTCACTGTCTTCGTTTTCCACTTTCACTGTCACTACATCGTCAATTTCTGTAAGAGACGTTTTTGGCACTTCAACTTCACCGCCGAATAATGCGCGTACTTCGTATGCTGCACCAATCATCGATAATGCATCTTTACGGTTTGGTGTTAAGTCGAACTCAAGCACCTGGTCGTCCAGATATAAAGCTTCAAGTGCTTCAGTACCTGGAGCAGGTTCCGAGTTGAACATGAAAATTCCGCCCTGATATTCAGCAGGTACATATTCTTCTTTCACACCGATTTCTTCCAGTGAACAGATCATGCCTTCAGATACTTCTCCGCGGAGTTTCGCGCGTTTAATTTTAATTCCACCGGGCAATCTGCCGCCGACTTTAGAGACGATAACGTAACTTTCCGCCTGCACGTTCGGTGCACCGCAGACAATTTGCGTTATTTCTTCGCCTGTATCAACTTCGCACAGGTTTAAACGATCCGCTTCAGGGTGCGGTTTAACCGATTTTACATAGCCGACAACCAGTTTTTTAATATCCGCTGTGTAATCGATAATGTCATCCACTTCAATCCCGCCGCGCGTAATGCTTTCAGCAAGTTCTCCGGTCGGCACATTAATATCGATAAACGTCTCTAACCATTCTCTAGATACTCTCATTCTGTTCGCCTCCATCTTCTGTCGGAATAAATTGATCGATAAATCTTAAATCGTTCGTGTATAAATGACGGATATCTTCAATACCGTATTTCAGCATTGCCACACGGTCTGGTCCCATTCCGAATGCAAATCCTGAATATTCTTTAGAATCAAAGCCAGCCATTTCAAGAACGTTCGGGTGTACCATACCTGCACCTAAAATTTCAATCCAGCCTGTCTGCTTACAAACGTTACAGCCTGATCCTTTACATTTGAAGCATGAAATATCCACTTCAACACTAGGCTCAGTGAACGGGAAATAACTTGGGCGTAAACGTACTTCTCTTTCGTTACCGAAAATTTCTTTCGCAAATAATTCAAGCGTGCCTTTTAAGTCACTCAGGTGAATATTTTTATCGACGACAAGTCCTTCGATCTGTGTGAACTGGTGTGAATGCGTCGCGTCATCGCTGTCGCGGCGGTAAACTTTACCAGGGCAGATAATCTTAACCGGACCCTCGCCTTTTTGCGCTTCAAGCGTACGCGCCTGAACCGGTGACGTGTGTGTGCGTAAGAGAATATCTTCTGAAATATAGAAACTGTCCTGCATATCGCGTGCCGGGTGTGATTTTGGTAAATTCAGCGCTTCGAAGTTATAATAATCCTGCTCAACTTCGTAGCCTTCTTTAATTTCATAGCCCAGGCCGATAAAGAAATCTTCAATATCTTCAACGATGCGGTCAATCGGGTTCGAGCCGCCGATTTCAAGCGTACGTCCCGGTAATGTTACGTCGATTGTTTCTTCAGCAAGTTTCGCTTCAAGCGCTTTTTTAGAAAGTTCCGCTTCAAGTTCGCTGAGCTTCGTTTCAATGTCGTTACGCAGCACGTTTACTTTTTGGCCGTAAGCCGGACGTTCTTCGTTTGAAAGATTTTTCATCTCTTTCATTAGTCCTGTTACTTTACCTTTTTTACCTAAATATTCAACACGTAAATCAGCGAGTGCTTTACTGTTATCAATCGTGTTTAATTTATCATTAAATTCAAGCTGGATTGTTTCCATCACCTGTGTCATGCCCGTCACTCCTCATATTTTTAAAGTATATTATTAAAAACAAAAAAACTCCGTCCTAAATAAAAGGACGGAGTTCCGTGGTACCACCTAATTTTCTGCATACGCAGACACTTATTGACGTCTATATGGTGACGCTTGCCCGTATTACTTCATCAATCAGGTGAACACTGATTAAAACCATACATTAATTTTCAGCTGATATTAATGTTCTCTGTGACTGGTCTTGATAATCATTTATTCCCAACTTCAACCGAAGCAGATTTATAATATTGTTACATTCATTATAGCTGAAATACGGTTAAAATCAAGATTTAAAATGATGCATCATGATTGCACCGGCGATTGCTACGTTTAAACTTTCGCTTGAACCCGGCATATTAATTTTCGCATTAATGTCCATCAGCTGAAGTGTTTCCTCAGTCAGCCCCTGACCTTCGTTACCGAGTACGAGCATAATGTCGCCTTCCGGCTTGTTGAAGTCATCAATATAGACCGCATCGTTCAGCGATGTACCGATTTTAATACCTTTAAAGCTTTCGGCAGCTTCTGCTGCTTCGCGCTGTAAAATACTCAGATGAAAATGACTCCCCTGCGCACTGCGTAATACTTTCGGGTTGTATGGATCTGCACTTTTCGGCGTGATTAATACCGTTTTAAAGCCGAACGCATCCGCTGTACGGATTAATGTTCCGAGGTTTCCCGGATCCTGAATATCTTCAAGCAGTAGCACTCTCTCTAAATCAACCTTGCCCTGTTTCTGCTGATCCACTACCGCAGCAATGCCGGGCGGCGTATCTAATGTCGATAAAGATTTCATCACGTCTGCAGATACGTACAGAGTTTTAAATTTATCAAGATTTAAATCGTGGTTAAAACCGTCCTCGATAATAATTGTATCGACCGGCTGGTTATAATTAACCGCTTCTTCAACTAAATGAACACCTTCGATTAAAAACTGATTTGTTTTTTTGCGTCCTTTTGCCGTATGGAGCTTACGGTAATTTTTAATGCGCGTGTTATCTTTTGAAGAAATAACTTCTTTTACCAAATGATTTCGTCCACCTTATCGTCGTTTAATGATTTGACTACCTCCGTTACGAGTTTAACCGCATTGTTGTAGTCTTCCTTATGCATAATTGACACGTTCGAATGCATATAGCGAACCGGTACTCCGATTGCTACCGACGGCACGCCGTCGTTTGATACGTGGAATGAACCTGCATCTGTGCCTCCGCCAGGAATTACTTGTAATTGTACAGGGATATCTTTATCTTTGGCAACTTCTAATATATGTTTTCTGAACGGCACATGTCCGATATTTGAACCATCGAGTAAAATTACGAGCGGGCCTTTGCCAAGATCACCTGTTCCGTTCGATAATTTCATTCCCGGTGTATCCATGCCGAGACCAACATCCACTGCGATTGCGAGGTCCGGCTTCACTTTATTTGCTGCTACTTTAGCTCCGCGAAGACCAACTTCCTCCTGCACTGTTGCACCGCTTACTAAATTAATATTTATATTTTCTTTTTCAAGATTCTTCATTACATCGATTGATAATGCGACACCAAAACGGTTATCCCATGCTTTTGCAAGCAGGTAGTTTTTATTCGTCATTTCTTCAAATTCCGACGCAGGTGTTACCATATCACCGAGCATGACGCCCGCTTCAAGTGCTTCTTCTTTTGAAGCGACACCGATATCGATAAACATATCTTTAATGTCTACAGGTTTTTTGCGTTCTTCCGGTGACAGGACATGCGGTGGTTTAGAACCGATGATCCCTGTAATCACGCTGCCTTCACCTGTCGTAATGTTCATGCGCTGAGACAGCATCACCTGGTTCCACCAGCCGCCGATCGGCGTAAATTTAAGGAAGCCGTTATCGTCAATTTCAGTCACCATAAAGCCAATTTCATCGAGGTGACCAGCGATTAAAATTGTTTTACTGCCGTCTTTAGCAGTTTTCTTCCCGTAAACGCCACCTAAATTATCTTCGATTATTTCATCGCTGAGCGGCTCAAGATAGTTTTTAACTTTATGTTTTACTGCATTTTCAAATCCGGCAACACCATTTACATCTGTTAAGTCTTTTAACATTTCAAGCTGTTTATCCATTTAAAATTCCCCTTTTAAAGTTGTTATTCATTTAATTTTACCATAAAGTATTTCAGGTTTCGAAATAAATATACTCCATAAGAAAGCACCCTCCTTAAGAGAGTGCTTTATAGTAATTAGTTTCTATCCGGATAGTCGTAACCTTCTTCATTTCTTCTTGGATATTCATCCACCCAGAAGTTATGATCTTTAAATTCTGAACGCTCAGGCGTGTAGACAATTTCATCAATCTTGCCTTGTTTTTTAAGTTTGTACTGACGTTCGTAGTCCCTAAATACTTTAAGTGCCGGTTTTTGCAGGATGAGTATCGCGATAACGTTAATCCACGCCATCAGTCCTACACCGAGGTCACCCATCTGCCATGCAAGGCCTGCTGTTGAAACTGTACCGTAAAATGCTGAACCGATTAACACGAGACCGAGTACATATTTCAGCCAAGGCATTCTGCCTTTAAGCATATAGACGAGGTTCGTCTCTGCTATATAGTAATACGCGAGCATGGTCGTATAACAGAAGAACAGAAGCGCAAATGCAATGAAGTATGAACCGAACCCGATAAAGCCTTCCTGGAAGTTCTCCATACCGTGGAATGCATTATCAATACCAGCCTGTGTAAAGGCCACCGTACCAGTTACATCTTTCTCGCCGTCTACATTAGTCTGATAGACGCCGTTATCAATAATGAGTCCGCCGTCGCCGTCGGACACGTTGTACATACCTGTCATTAAAATCATTAACGCTGTTGCTGTACATACGAATAAAGTATCGATATATACTGAGAACGATTGAACCAAACCTTGTTTAGCCGGGTGAGAAACCTCTGCAGCACCTGCTGCGTGAGCCCCAGTACCCTGACCAGCTTCGTTTGAGTACAATCCGCGTTTTACACCGATCATAATCATGGCACCGACTGTACCTGCGAATTGCTGTTCAAGACCGAACGCACTTCTAAAGATTAAGCCGATTAAAGCCGGTACTTCTGTAATGTTCATAATTACGATTGCTACTGCTACAAAGATGTACATAATTGCCATAAATGGTACCGCTGCTGTTGCAACGTTAGCAATCGAACGAATACCTCCGAAAATTACTATTGCAAGAATGACGATTAAGAAAACACCGATCATCCATGATTCAATAAACGGAAATGCATTTGTTGCTGCACTTGAAATTGAATTGGACTGAATACCCGGAAGTAAAAGTCCGCAAGCTAGTACTGTTACGACTGCGAAAAGTAATGCGTAGTATTTACCAAACGTTCCACCGATCCCCTTTTCGATGTAGTACGCCGGTCCACCACGGAACTGTCCGTCTTCTTTCTGTTTGTAAACCTGTGCGAGCGTTGACTCAACAAACGCACTACCTGCACCAAGGAACGCAATCAGCCACATCCAAAATACTGCACCTGGCCCCCCGATAAAGATTGCGGTAGACACCCCAACGATGTTACCTGTTCCGACACGTCCTGCCAGTGATACAGCAATTGCCTGGAAACTGGAAATTCCTTCTGCTGATTTTCCGCCCTTAAACATTAAACGGACCATGTCGACTATGTATCGAACCTGGAACAATCTCATGCGAATTGAGAAGTACAATCCTGTGACAACGAGAAGTATGACGAGTGCCGCACTCCAGACGATGTCGTTAAAAAACGTTACAACTGTCTCCATTAAATGATTCCCCTTTGTTTTCTTTCTCTAATAAGAAATTACCACTCAAATATAGTCTATTTACCCATCGTTGTCTATGTTTTTTTATAAAAATGTTAACGCTTACAACGTTGATATATCAACATTACATTCTTAAACCGTTGAGGCACAATGGATGCAGAGGTAAAAAAGCCTTATCCATTTAATGGATAAAGCTGAATTGTCAGTATATTATTATTTTATGTAAAACAGACTTGCCGGGTGTCCGGTTTTTATCTTACAGTGAATATATATTTGTTCTGTAATCTTTCACCAGTTTTACTGCGATGAAGATTGTAATTACAGTAGTAATGATTAACCCTGTATACACTACATAAATATTAGTGATTATTCCCGCCTGTGCCATCGCTGCCGTTGTATTCGCGAGCGCATGAAGCAGAATTGCCAGCGGATACAGCCACCACTTCCCTTTCATCATCACCGCAGAGAAGACGATAACTGACAGTCCTATATGAAGACTCATCGCAATAATTCTTTCCAAAACTGCGAGCAGATACATATACCACGGCTGGCTAATGACTAAATCACCCGTTCCCGCCGGCAATGCGCTCAGCGCATCAGAGCCTGAATTCGTCATCACAGCGAGAACAATACTGCTGATCATCCCGAGACCAACAATCGCGATTGCTTCAAAACCGCCGTGTCCGATACCATATGATACCGCGCTGTCGATATCACGGTAATGTTTTTTCGTAATTAGAAATGCGAGCAGGCGCCCGGTCTCTTCAAAAATACCCGCTGCAAAAACTCCATACAGTACATAAAGCCACGGTGCGGTTGATAATAATTCGATGGCGCCGTCGGGTGACGGTCTTAGGACGATTACATGCATAATCTGTTCGAGGATTAATACAAAAACTAAAAATATCGCCATACCCAGTAAAAACGGCAGCCATCTGATTTTAAACTTCTTTCTCAAAATAAACATAAAAATAAAAGGCAGTAAAACTGAAACGACGGCTACAGCCGCCATAATTATAATTTCTGACTGTGGAATCATTGTGCACACGCTCCTTTATGAATATTGTAGCGATAAATTAAAAGCGGGGCAATGGGGTATTCAGGATTTTATGGTTCCGATAATCCACAATGACCCGAGAAACCTGTTCTCGGGTGGTTGTCGTATGCACAGTGACCCGGGAATATGCCTACCGGCTACCTGTGGAAGTCACAATGACCCGGGAAACCAATTATCGGGTCATTGTCGAAATTTCCTCTATCAATTACCTCTAATCACTCAGCCGGGTAGTCTTTATATCTCCATAAACGTTCACTTTGACTGTAGGCATCTTCAAAACTTCTATATTTAAATGTGTAATAACTTCCAGATCCATTCATATGACGATCGCAATATTTATTCAGAAGACGGAACACGGTTTTCCGGCTAACCTGGTAATCGATAAACTCCTGAAATTTTCGCTTAGTCAGCTTCTCATTCAAAAACAGCGCCTTATAATCACTAATAGCCCGAATAATGTGAGTTTCCTTTGTTTCTTTGGAGCCGCACGATTCGCAGACGAGATGATACTTTCGGTTTTCCAATTCAAATCTACCGCAACCGCTGCAATATAACCCTTTACGCACCGCACTAAAATCGGCGCATTTATCGAAATACGTATTCGGTACGATGTGACGCTGGATCTGCTCGGCAATATTTTTTGCAACCCGGCCTGCGTACATATTTTGAAATTGCATTAAATAGTTTCGCAGGCCGGACCGTAACACTACATTCTCCCACAGCTCATCATCACTGCTATGCAAACGGAATTCGATATTCGGAAAAACGATTTTACCAGAGATATTAAACTTGCCCCGCATCTGATAACGCATCTTAAGTAATTTACCGATCGCGCGGCGAAGCTGTGATAGCGCATCATCCGATATCCGGGAATCTCCTATGTACCATGCCCCTTTTTCATACCGGTATATACCGGAGTAATTTTTAATTTCGTTAATTATTATCCCATCATCACTGACAATCAACGAGTCATACTGCGCTACGCCGCCGTCAATCTTCAAATATATATCTCGAAACACGAACACCGAACCGTGGCCGGCATCGTCAAACACCCGGTCGTATTCGCACTCTCCCGCAAATCCTTTCTCCTGGATGGCCAAACTTTTCGCGTCTGAACTGCTGAGTTTCGCTCTAAATCCCAATGCACGATAGTATGCTAATTCCAAACCGGCAAATCTTTCACTCAGAATCATGATCTTCCTCCTCAATATAAAATAGCTCTTATCCTATATATAGGGGAAATCAATGATTTATTTTTTTATCGTACAAGTTATTTTTATTATTTAACAAAATGCAAATCACTGTCAAAAATTTCCGACCGACACGACGGCTCCGTCCAAACACAAAAAAA
>JBQDHL010000044.1:0-13606 GCA_052093725.1 Jeotgalicoccus sp.
CTGCATGGTCACTTGATTCATATTCATTAAATAAACGCTGGCGTTTAAAGAATGATGCGTGTTTTTTGGCGCGCTGATTCTTTAAAGATTTATAAAGCGGCACTCCCCTGTCGACGCTGGCTGCAACTAGAGACAATGCAAGAAGTCCCATTAAGAGCACAAACCACCATGATGAGTAAAGCTCGGTAAATCCGAGTTTGTAATAAAGGGTTCCGAAAGCCCCGTACTGTTCTGTGTAGTGCTGTGCAGGATCTGCACCAATCGGAATAAAGTACTCCTGCGGGAGAATCGAACCGACAGCAGCGGATATTGCAATAAGTGCAATAATGCCTACTCCGACTTTAATCGAGGTAAACAGGTTCCATATCTTATCGAAGATACTTTGCGAACGGACTTTTGAGCGTACGGCACTTCCGTCGTAGCGCATCAGATCTTTAATTTTCTTCTTGTCGTAATCTTCATTGATCATTTTCCCGCATGATTGGCACAGCTGTGTACCTGGAGGATTTACATGACCGCAATGATTACATTGTATTTCTTTTAGTTCCATATAAGATCATCCTATTCCAGAGATTCATCTATAAATGTATAGATATCCTCTTTAGTCAGTTGATATTCCTGTTTGCTGACAACGACGCCTTCTTTGTTAACAGCAATAGTTGTCGGCAGCGGTCCGATATTATAAGCCTTCGTTACACTGCGTTTTGGATCCAATGCAATTGGATAATCGAGATCTTCAGATAATCCTGAAATGAATTGTTCAATCTGCTGCTTGTTTTCAGAAACGTTTACAGCAATAATCTCATAATCCTCATGACCTTCGTTATATACCTGATTCATTTCAGGCATTTCTTCGCGGCATGGTTTACACCAAGTACCCCAGAAGTTTAAAATCACACCTTTTTCGGCAGTTATTTCAGACAGCTGAAGTTCTTCACCGTCGAGTGTTTCAAGTTTAAAATCAACTGCATCGTCTCCGACATTCACAGTTTGAGAGCCATCCCTCAAATTTAAGTAAAGTGTTACGCCGAGGAGTGCTGCAATCGTAATAATTGTACCTGTACGAATAATTTTTCTAGTTCCTTTTTTCAACGTCAGGCTCCTTCCCAAATTGATAAAAACCGCAATAAAATGCGTACGTAGCAATAATTATAACACTACACATTTTGTTGCGGTTTGACAGTATTATGACATTTAATCGTTTACTTCTTGCTGTTTGCAATCAGTTTTTTAACTTCGTGCGGTTTAAGGAAACGGTACTCACCTTCTTTTAGACCATCTAGTGTCAGGAAGTCAAAGTAGATACGTGTAAGTTTTGTTACGTTTAAGCCGAAGTGTTCAAACATTCTTCTGACCTGGCGGTTACGTCCTTCGTGAATTGTAATTTCAAGAATCATGTCCTTGCCGCCTTTGTCGCGAATCACTTTCAGGTCACATGGTGCAGTTTTGCCGTCGTCGAGTCTAATACCGCGACGCATCTCATCCTGCTGATGGCGGAGTAAAATACCATCTGTTTTAACTCTGTAAGTTTTCTTCATTTCGAATTTAGGGTGTGTCATCTGCTGTGTGAATTCGCCGTCATTAGTAACGAGTAATAATCCAGACGTATCGTAATCGAGACGTCCTACAGGATAAAGGCGTGCATCGATGTCGTGGAAGATGTCGATTACTGTGTCGCGTTTTTTATCGTCTTCTGCAGCTGAGATTTCACCTGAAGGTTTGTAGTATAAAATGTGTACAGGTTCCTCTTTAGTTAATTGAATGCCGTCTACTGTAACGCGGTCTTTATCTGTAACCTGCATACCAAGTTCTGTAACGACTTTGTCGTTAACGAATACGCGGCCCTCTTCTATTAATGTGTCTGCTTTACGTCGTGAAGTAATTCCTGCGTCAGCAATTTTTTTATTTAAACGTGTAGTTTTCATTGATTTTGCTCCTTTAAGCTATTGAAGAACAAGTCGATTTCTTCTTGTTCCGTAATCATATCATCTGCTGGTAAGTCCTCTAAAGATTTCAAACCGAATAATTCTAAAAAGCTTTGTGTCGTTTCGAAGTGTGCAGCGCGTTCATCAGAGATGGTTTTCTTTTTCACTAACCCTTTATTGATCAGTGTTGAAATCGGACCGTCTGACACAATGCCGCGCACACTTTCTATGCCGTTTCTTGAGATTGGTTGGTTGTATGCAATAATGGCAAGGACTTCCAGTGCCGCCTGAGATAATTTCTTTGCCGGCCGGTCAGCCAGGATTCTCTTAATGTACTTTTCCATATTATCCGTCGTTTTTAAGAAATACATATCACCGTGACGGTTAATCGTTAAATGTTCTTTGTCGTATTTTTCTACTTCTATTTCCAGCTGCATTTTAGTAATCGGCACGTGCATCATTAGTGCTTCTTCACTTAAACCGAGGTCGCCGGCAATATATAATAAACCTTCAATAATGTTTATGCTCTCCATACTTAAGCCAACCTTTCGAGCTCAAAATCATCTTCATCGATGCGTGTAATCTGATAGAGATTCTGACTGATATAATCTAGAATAGTAATAAATACCTGCACTACTTTGCTGCGGGGTTCATCGAAAGTCAGCAGTTCGGTCATTTTTAAAGATTTTCTGTCTTTAAATTTCGACGCGATGAAACTAACAGCCTCTTCTTTCGTATACACCTCGCGCTGAACGACGACGTATGACTCTTCGGTAATAGACACACGGGATTTAACTTTGTTGTATGCCTCAAGCAAATCGTGGAGACTCAGCTCAAGCGTTTCCGAGTCATCTGCATCATCTTCAAATACATGCGGTGCCTTGACGAATTGAAGTCTGCTTTCCTCTTTAAGCTTATTCAATTCTTCAGCATATAATTTATAATTTTGATATTCTATTAGCTGGGACATCAATTGCTCGCGCGGATCTTCATAATCATCATCGGCCATAGGCGGTTCCGGCAGCAGCATGTGACTTTTAATTTTCACAAGTTCGCTCGCCATAACGAGATAATCGCTTGCAACGTTAAGTTCAAGTTCTTTCATCTGATTAATATATTCCATATACTGCTCAGTGAGCATTCTCATCGGAATATCGTAAATATCAATTTCAAGTTCTCTAATCAAATGAAGGAGCAGATCGAGCGGTCCTTCAAAAACATCTAATTTCACTTTATAAGCAGTCATTACAAAACCTCAATTTTAGGAGTGATACGTATCGATAAAGAAATACTTTTACAATTCTTTAACGAATTAATTATAAAGCAAGATTACTTCGAATGCCATGAAATCATGGAAGAAGCGTGGAAAGACAAGGAAATATTTACGAAAGAAGACCCTGAAGTGTTTTTTGTGCTCATCGTTACCGGTGAATACCATTACCGAAGGGACAATATCATCGGTGCCGCGACATCTTATAAGCGCGCATTAAAGCTGTATGATAAACACAATTATGATGTGACCGCATTCGGATTTGGTGAAGAGCTCGTCGATATGCTTCAGGAACGCTATACACATTTAGCCGAGATACCATTTAAGCCAATGAATTACCCGATTGACGGCTGGATTTATGAGTCGTTGTATGAAATGCATCAGGATGATTACGAATCATACAGTGTATTTACTCTGGAAATCCTGGAGCGCTTTGAAAAAGACGAAAGAGTAATCCACAGACACCGCCTGCGCGACCGAGAAGACGTCATTGAAGCACGTCTCGAGGCATTGAACAGGAAACTTGAACAACGGAAACAGTGAATTTGATTGCTCGTTGGCACGAATACACCTTATCAGCCTGATGTCACATTTTTATTGAGTCGATAAATGAATATTATACTGGAGAGTCTATCGCAGACTCTCTTTTTTTATGGAAAGTTTAATTGAGCGGTTTAAAATAAACATCATGTATACGTATTTCCATTTACATAGGTATGACGCGCTCTCATGTAGACGTATCATCCTGTTCATATACATGAACGTGTCTCATAGCTGCGATTATCAGATTACATATACATGAACAATCCTCATGCCTACAAATTCCCAGTTACATATACATGAGCTCCCCACTAGATTATAAAAACAAAAAAACGGTTCAAGCATCTCACAATTAGGATGCCCAAACCGTTTTTGTTTATTAAATTCTTCCTACACTAAGAATATCCAATAGAGGAATCCCCAGACAACACTGATCAGGACAAGACCGAAGAAGATAACGTATTTTGCTTTCTTCATCTATTGTATTTCCTTTAAGAAACTCGTACCGTGTGTTTCGTATTCAACATCGAAGTTTTCAGCGATTGTTGCTGCGATGTTGCTGAATGTCTGGCATTCAGTGATTTCCGAGAAGTCTAAGTCTTTACCTGTTGTAACAAGTAACGGAACATATTCTCTCGTATGGTCAGTCCCTGTGTATGTAGGGTCGTTTCCATGGTCTGCAGTGATGATTAAAAGATCATCTTCTGTCAATTTTCCGATAAGTTCAGGCAGTCTGTCATCAAACGCTTTTAATGCATTGCTGTAACCGACCGGATCGCGGCGGTGACCGTATTCTGCATCAAAGTCTACCAGATTCAGGAATGATAAACCGTTAAAGTCGCGGTCCATTACCTGCAGTAATTTATCGACGCCGTCATCATTGTTTTTCGTACGAAGTGCATCTGTAACTCCGCTGCCAGTAAAGATATCATTGATCTTACCGATTGCGATAACATCTTTATCATCGTCTTCGAGCGCGTTAAGTACTGTTCTGCCAAATGGCTGAAGTGCATAGTCATGACGGTTTTCCGTGCGTTTGAATTCGCCTTTTTTAGATCCGACAAAAGGACGTGCAATAACGCGGCCGACTAAAAACTCAGGATCTTTCGTCATTTCGCGTACTTTTTCACAGATTTCGTATATCTCTTCAAGAGGGATGACTTCTTCATTCGCTGCGATTTGAAGTACAGGATCGTTAGATGTGTAAATGATTAAGTCTCCTGTTTCCATTTGATGCTCACCGAATTCTTCGATGATGTCAGTCCCGCTCGCCGGTTTGTTCCCGACAATACCGCGTCCTGTCGCTTCTGTGATTTTGTTCAGTAACTCGTCAGAGAATCCGTCTGGATATACTTTAAATGCAGTGTCGATGTTTAAGCCGGCAATTTCCCAGTGGCCTGTCATCGTATCTTTACCTTTAGATACTTCCTGCATTTTAGTGTAGAATCCTGTAGTGTTTTCTGTCTCATCAACACCCGGCAGTTTATCGATATTGCCGAGTCCAAGTTTTGCCAGGTTAGGCAAAGTGTTCGGGTGCGCTTCAAGCGTATGTTTTAAAGTATGAGTGCCAACGTCTCCAAATTCTGCAGCATCCGGCGCTTCACCGATACCGACTGAATCAAGAACGATTAAATGAATTTTTTTGTACATAATAAATTTACCTACTTTCTTGGATGGAACTGCTTATACATTTCTCTGATTTTAGTCGCAGAGATTTGTGTGTACACCTGAGTAGTTGATATATCGGAATGACCGAGCATTTCCTGCACGGCGCGAAGATCAGCACCGTTCTCAATTAAATGCGTCGCAAAAGAATGTCTGAAAGTATGCGGCGTAATGTTTTTGTTAATGCCGCTGATCAGCACATACTTTTTAATAGTCTTCCATAACCCCTGCCTTGTGAACCCTTTACCTCTGTTCGTAAGAAATAGTATATCAGTATTTTCATGTTTTAATAACGTTAAACGCTGATTTTGTATATAATTATTTAATTTATCGGCTACATATTCGGTCGTCGGAACAATTCTTTCTTTGTCCCCTTTACCGTATACATGAATAAAACCCATTTCCAAATTCAGATCGCTGAGCTTTAAATTAATCAGCTCACTGACTCTGAGCCCGCTGGCATACAGGAGTTCCATTATTGCATTGTCACGAATTCCCTTTGCAGTGGAGTCCGGTGAATGAAGCAGAGTCTCCATTTCATCAATAGTCAGCACTACCGGCAGTTCACGTTCTTCTTTCGGGGTATTTAATCTGAGTGCAGGATTCGTTTCGATAACCTGTTCCATCTGCAAAAACTGATGAAAGTTTCTGAGCGTCGACTGTACCCTTCTGATTGTTTTATTGCTTTTGCCGTTCTCGGATAAAAACTGTAAAAATGTTACGAGGATTTCTGTCGTAATCTGCTCGACACCCGTAACATTTTCATCACTTAAATATTGGTTGAATTGTTTTAAATCCTGTTTATATGATGATATCGATGCATCACTTAAACCTCTTTCGATTTTTAAATACGTTAAGTATTCATCGATATAACGTTTAAGCATCCGTGTCTCCTTCTTTCCCTTTGCATAATTTGCAAACGCCGTGGAAGGTCAGACGGTGATCGATGATATCGAAATTAAAATCGCGTGTAACGATTTTCTCAACATCCGTCAGTAAATCTTCTTCAACTTCTTCCACCGAACCGCAGTGTATGCAAATTAAATGATGGTGAAAGTGCTGAGCACCTTCTTTTCTGAGATCATATCTTGAAACGCCGTCGCCAAAGTTTACTTTGTCGAGGACATTCAGTTCATTTAAGAGTTCCAGTGTACGGTATACTGTTGCCAGCCCAATTTCCGGATACTTATCTTTTACTTTCATGAAAACATCCTCAGCGCTCAAATGAGCACTTTCGTTTTCGAGGAGTACTCTCACAGTGACTTCACGCTGTGGAGTTAATTTATACCGAGCATCGTGCAATGCTTCTTTAATTCGCTCAATTCTTTTTTCCACAACTGCACCTTCCAACTTTCATAATCTTATTAATAACAATTATACATAAGGTGTCAATGTTTTAACAGTTATTTGTAATGATTATAAATAACCTTCGGACAGTAGCACATGATGTACAGCTACCAGTGTTTTACCGTCTCTAAACTCACCGTTATGCATTTTCTCTTTTAATTCTTTCAGCGGAACTTTAACGATATCGAGGAATTCATCTTCTTCCAGTTGAGAATCTCCAAAAGAAACCCCTGCAGCTTCATAGAGATGAATCAATTCATTTGAGACCCCGGGTGATACGTAATATTCATAGAGCTTTGTAATATTATACTCCTCGCCGCCAATTTCTTCTTGTAGTTCTTTTTTTACTGTTTCATCGGGATGTTCATCAATTTCAATTTTTCCTGCTGGTACTTCGAGCAGTACTTCTTCAGTTGAAACTCTGAACTGTTTGACAAAATACATATACTCACTGTCAATTGCTATGACAGCGACCGCTCCTTTATGGTAAACAACTTCCCTGTATGCTTCTTTGCCATTAGGAAGCTCTACAGTCAGTTTTTTGACATCAATTATTTTACCATCATAGATATCTTCTTTGGAACGTGTATTTTCTATTAAATGTTCATTAGAAATAGTCATCACCGCTTTTCAATAATTATATTAAATATATCACATTATATTATAAAATAACGATTTGAAATTATTATACAGATGATATAATAATATTGGTTAAAAGAATGGAGGATCCCATATGAAAAGTTTTTCTAAATGGCTCGCCGCTCTCTTCGTTTCGGGAGCTGTGATGTTTATATCGCTCGGCTACTTCGCCTCGAGCCAGATTATGTTTTTTAAACTGCGTGACGTTGAAATTATTAAACGCCGTGAAACGCGTGCTAAACGAATGAATATGGAAGAATACGATAAAATCCCTAAAGATGTCGTCAACGTCCCGTCACGATTTGGCTATGAAATCAGCGCATCTTTTATTTATCCAAATCAGACAAACAAATGGATTGTTATATGCCATGGTGTATCGGAAAATAAACTCAGTTCAACGAAATACGTGAATTTATTTAAAGACATGGGCTTTAACTGTGTTGTTTACGATGCACGCCGTCACGGTGATTCAGGCGGTGTCGATTCAACATACGGTTTCTATGAGAAGTTTGATCTCGAAGCAGTAATTGAATACCTGCTTGAAAATTACGGCGATAATATCAAATTCGGCGTGCACGGTGAATCGATGGGTGCAGCAACTACTTTGCTGTATGCAGGTGAACTGTCAAACAAAGCGAAGTTCTATATTTCAGATGCATCGTTTGCCAAATTCAGAGATCAGCTCGCACATATTTACACATCGTATTCGCGTGTTGCGTCTCCAATAGTAATGCTGTTCACATACGTTTTCCTGAAACTGCGCAGTAAATTCAGTCTGTATCACGTCTCACCAATTAAAGTTGTTGATAAAATCGAACAGCCTGTACTATTTATCCATTCAAAACGCGATTCATTTATTCCTTATGAATCAACTGAACAACTGTATGATAAGAAAAAAGGACCGAAAGAACAATGGTATCCGGAACGCGGCAATCATGTAGAAAGCTACAACCGCAATCCAAAGGAGTACCGTCAGACGGTCTCAGAATTTATTGAACGTTACGCGGGATGGGAAGTTCAAAATAATCATAAGCAATAACAGCCCGATTATTTAATCCTGCATTTACCTCTTTAATATCTTCATCAGTATAGCGGTTGCTGATATGAACAAACATCAGCGTTTTATAATTAATATTATTAAAAACATCGAGCACCTGGTTAATTTCCGAATGGAAATAATCATGTGCTTTTTCTTTTTCCTCTTTTAAAAATGTTGCTTCGTGCACAATTAGATCCGAATCGTTTAACAGCTTCAAATACTCATCATCACTATTTAAGCGCGTATCGCCGTGCACCGTAATTTTACGGCCCTTGATCGTTTCACCGATAAAATCTGACGTGTTATAGACAGTGTCATCGACAGTGAACGTGTCACTCGACTTAATTTTACCGTATACAGGACCTGGTTTCAGCCCTAGTTCGCGGAGTTTATCAGTCTGCAGCTCCCCTATTTTATCGTCTTCCTTAAAAATATAAGCGTAAGACTCAATACCATGAGATAATGGAAGAATATGAACATCAAAATCATTCAGTCTTATATTCATATGAGGTGCGACTTCAATAATTTCGAGAGGATAGTTCAGTGTGCTTTCCGAAATACGGAAAGTCGTCTGGATCCACTCTGCTAATCCTTTTGGACCGTAAATTTTTAAAGGTATATTTTCCCCGCCCTGGAACGCTCTCGACGATAAAAATCCGGGCAGTCCGAAAATATGATCGCCGTGGAGATGCGTAATAAATATGTTTTTTATTTTAGATGGTTTAATATGAGTATGAAGGATACGGTGCTGCAGAGCTTCACCGGCATCGATTAAAATATATTCATTGTATTCAAGTACACAGTCAATAACAAAACTCTGCGTATTTCTATCTTTAGACGGAAGCCCGGCGCCCGAGCCTAAAACAGTAAATTTCATTTTGACACCTCGTTAATTAATTGTTTTATTATATCATATAATCAGTTGTGTTTTTCAGTCACGGGTGGAATAATAAATAAGAGTACATTAAGCATAGGTGATTACATGGAAACGATTCGATTTGTAGAAAGATTTATCGTATATATAGAAGACCACCTCAGAGAAGATATAGACTTCGGTGAGGTTTTAGAAAATATGGGAGTGGAACAGAAATCATTTATGACGATATTTACATCACTCGTCGGAATGACACCGTCCCAGTATCAGGAAAAACGACGTATGACAGAAATTGCGTATGAAGTTTTTCAGGGGCACAGACGTCTTGTTGATATTATTAAATATTACAGCTACCGTGACGTCGACAATTTCAAAAAGATTTACACACGCACATTTGGTATTCCGGTACACGAGACAGAACGTAATATTAAAAAGATCGATTTGCTGGATTATATATCATTTGAAGTTGTGCCGACTAAAAAACCTAAATATCCGTCATACAGAAGCTTTGTAGAAAGCTTTAGACTAATCGGTATTGCACAGTATTTTGATATTAATACATATCACTCCGACTACAAGTACAAGTTTTTGAAAATCCTTGAACGCGACGGACTGATCGATGAAATATTAAGATACAACGACGGTTTCGTGAAAGGCATATTCGTACAGGAACGCTTTGTCGACGGAGAAATAGAAATATTTGTCGGGACAGCAAGCTATCAGCACACCCCATTTGATGAAACATTTACCGAAACGATGAACTATGAAATATTTGAAACATCCGGCGAACCAGGTGTTGCTATCGATAAAGTATACGAGTATATATTCAGAAGATGGCACTTCCGGGAAAACGTCAATATGACATGCGATTTCTCGCTGGAGTTAATTAAACATACCTACTCATTCGAAGATCCCACGACTAAAATACAAGTGTGGCAAGCACTCGACGAATAAGATTATAAGAACCCGCTGAAAATCCTTTGGATTTTGGCGGGTTCTTATGTTGTATGCAGCTATTCCACTTTATGTCGCTTGTTCATGCGGTCGAATATGCTTAATCAACCTGATGAGAGCAACTGCAACCCGACTCATGTATATGTATTTCCGTTTCCGTAGGTATGACGGAATCTCATATATACGTAACTCCTTAATCGCAGTCATGAACAGGTCTCATGCATATGTATCTTCTTTTGCGTATACATGAGACTTGTTCATGTATACGAATATCCATTTCCATATACATGAGCGCTCAAAATCCCATAAAAAAGAACCGGGACATCCATCCCGGCTCAAAATTATAAATTAAGTTTATTTATTCTCATTCGCGTAATGTACTTTTACAATCTCAACAATCAATTCAGTCATTTTATACAATTCTTCAAGCGGCATACGCTCGCTTGTCGTGTGAATGTATTCGTAACCGACACCTAAAATCGCTGTCGATACTCCCTGACCGTGGAAGATGTTGCCGTCGCTTCCGCCGCCGAGGCTGATGATGTCTGATTTTCTGCCGATATTTTTAATTGCTTCTGCTGCTGTTGTAATGACAACGTCTTCTTTAGGCGCATGCAGTGACGGGTACATGATGTCGACCTGCACATCAGCGCTTCCGCCAAGTTCCGCTGCTGTTTCTTCGAATACTGTTTTAATTTTATCTGACTCAGCGTAAAGTTTCTCATCTGATAAACTGCGTACTTCTGCTAAAATTTCCACGTTGTCTGCAACAATGTTTGTCGCCTGTCCGCCTTTGATTGTACCGATGTTTGATGTTGTTTCGTCATCGATGCGGCCGAGGTTCATTTTGCTGATTGCTTTCGCCGCTAAGTTAATTGCACTGATCCCTTTTTCAGGTTCAATTCCGGCATGTGCTTTCTTACCGAAAATAGTCGCTTTAATTTTCGTCTGTGATGGTGCACGGTTAACAATCGTTCCTACCTGGCCGGTACCGTCAACTGCGTAACCGAATTTACTTTTAATATTGTTAATATCGAGAGCCTTAGCTCCGATTAAGCCGGTTTCTTCTCCGACAGTGATGATGACTTCCACGTCGCCGTGAGGTGTTTTTTCTTCTTTCAGTACGCGTACCGCTTCGATAATTGCAGAAATTCCCGCTTTATCGTCAGCGCCTAAAATCGTCGTGCCGTCACTGTATACATAGCCGTCTTCGATATGGGCTTTAACACCAATACCCGGAGTTACTGTATCCATATGTACCATAAATGCGACCGGCGAGATATTTTCTTCACCTTTCAGTGTGAAAATTAAGTTCCCTGCACCGTAGCCTGTGATTTCTTGTGTATCATCTTCAAAGCCGGCAAGTTCCAGTTCGTTTAACAGATTTAATAAATAATCTGCTACCTTACGTTCTTGTCCTGAAACGGAGTCGATTTGTACGATTTCTAAAAATTGTTCTGTTAGACGTTCTTTATTCATAAAATATGCCTCCAGCAGTTGATATATTGATTTGTCTTCATGTATAGTTATTATAACAATAAATTCTTAAGGATGATGAATGAATGGGTAATAAAAAAGTTCAGAGACTGATCATATGGTTTATGGTCGCTCTCATCGTAGTTTCCGGTCTTTTAATGGGCGTCAGCTACTTAACTTCATTTTAATTAAATATTTTATTATAAAAACACCCTCTTCAGCAGTTGCTAGTGGAGGGTGTTTTTTTATTAAGCTTCTTTACCGTGTTCTTCAAACCACGCTTGCAGATTAGTAATTACGCTCATGATTTCATGGCCTTCAATTTCGTGGCGTTCAATCATATCGACGATTTTACCATCTTTGAAAAACGCGAATGATGGAGATGATGGTAAATGATCTGGTGCTTTTTCACGCATTTGTTCAGTTGCTTCTTTATCCTGCCCGGCAAATACTGTAAGTACCTGATCTGGCAGTTTGTCGTAGTTTAACGAATGAATTGCTGCAGGGCGTGCAATCCCACCGGCACAGCCGCACACAGAGTTTACCATGACAAGTGCAGTACCCTCTTTGTTTAAGTGCGCATCAACTTCGTCAGGTGAACGTAATTCTGTATAGCCTGCTTCAGTTAATTCGTTACGTGCATTCTGAACTAAATCCTGCATGTATAAATTAAAATCTAATTCCATTTTAAAAATCTCCTTTATACGACTTATTAAAAGTCATGTCAGTACTGTTTATTTTAGCGAGCGCATGACTGTTTGTAAAGTTAATAAACCGAAACTGCATCCGGATCGAGATTTTCAATTTTTTCCTTCACTGCTTTCAGGAACTCTCCCGCAACTAAACCGTCGAGTACGCGGTGGTCGATAGACAGACACAGATTCACCATATGGCGTGCTGCGAGCATATCTCCGATAAAGACCGGTTTCTTGACGATTGATTCTATTTGCAAAATAGCGACCTGAGGCTGGTTAATAATCCCCATCGACTGAATTGAACCGAATGCACCTGTATTATTCACAGTAAACGTACCGCCGGCCATGTCATCGCCTGTTAATTTATTCGAACGTGCTTTATTTGCAAGCGTGCTGATTGATTTAGCGATACCCGTTAATGAACGTTCATCGGCGTTTTTAATCACCGGTACAAACAGCTTATCTTCATTCGACACAGCGATTGATAAGTTTATATCATCATGCACGGTAATTGTATCGCCGTCCCATGAACTGTTTAAAATCGGATAGTCTTTCAGCACTTCTGATACTGCTTTCACGAAAAAGCTGAAGAATGTTAAGTTATATCCTTCTTTCTCTTTAAATGCTGCTTTGTGTTTATTACGCAGGTTGACCATGTTCGTCGCATCCACTTCCATCATCAGCCATGCATGAGGAATTTCAGTTGTAGACTGGACCATGCGTTTGGCAATTTCTTTGCGGATGCCGGAAACCTTAATCGACTCGCCGCTCTGAACAGATGATTTCGTTTGTGGTGCCTGAACCGGTTCGGTTTTTTTCGGTGTCTGCTGAGCTGGAGCCGATTGTTTAACCGGACCGTCAGCGAGATACTTCTCGATATCTTTTTTAGTAATACGGCCATTAAAACCGCTGCCTTGAAGGTCGTCAATATTAATATTGTGTTCGCCGATCAGACGCATCACTACCGGTGATAATCTGCGGTCGCTCTGCTGTTTAGGCATCTCAGATTTTTCTTTTTTAACAGGTTCTTCTGCTTGCGACTCAGAATCACTGCTGTCAGCTGTCTTAGCAGCAGACGCTTCACCGTCGACTTCAATTTTATAAATTGGTGCGCCGACATCGACTGTTTCGCCCTCCTGGACGATTATTTCAGTAATCACACCGTCGTACACTGACGGTACT
>JBQDHL010000045.1:0-13181 GCA_052093725.1 Jeotgalicoccus sp.
TATTAAAAAAGCGTTCAGGATTAATCCTGAACGCTTTTTTTCGTTAAAATCCGAATGACTCATCAAATTTTTCAAGTACTGCCTGCTGAGCTTCTGCATTGTTAAATGTATTATCAATGAGCGCATCCAGTCTGAGCAGAATATCATCATTCTCGATACCTTCCGTACCGAAGTCCTGATCCAGAATATACACATATCCCGGTACGATATTTGCTTTCATGTAAGACAGAATCGGTTTCAGCTGCTGTTCCGGCACCAAATAAT
The DNA here is from genome assembly GCA_052093725.1 of Jeotgalicoccus sp. GTDB lineage: Bacteria > Bacillota > Bacilli > Staphylococcales > Salinicoccaceae > Jeotgalicoccus. The sequence continues at coordinate 265 of JBQDHL010000045.1, forward strand.
GTCTGAGTGAACCGGCAGTAATAATCATACCGACAGTTTTACTACGAAATGCATCCGGCGGAAGCAAATCAAATAAATTTTTTAACGGCCCCGGAATTGAAGCCTGGAATATCGGCGTGCCGATAAACACAACATCCGCTTCCATTATTTTAGTCAGTGCTTCTGTCGTTGCACCGCCGTAATCTAAATAATTTCTGCCGTCGCTGAACGGCATATCATAATCTTTTAAGTCTATATATTCAATTTCATGAACATTTAATGATTCAATTTTCCCTCTGAGTGCCGTCGTCGCTTTACGCGTCTTGCTTCCGACGACCGACCCGCTGATGATTACTGCTTTCATTACTGTTCCCCCTGTGATTTTGTATATTTTTTAACTGCAGGTAATATCTTTTCCCCAATAATGTCTATGTTACGTTTAATATCTTCCATTGTCACTCCTCCGAAATCGAGCTGTGCAATATAACGGTCATGATTAAATAGCTCATGCTGATAAAGAATCTTCTCTATTATAAGTTCGGGGTCGCCGACGTTAATTACACTGCGGTAATCCTGTCCCTGGGCGAAGCCCTGTTTAGGGAATCCCTGACCGTTTGATTTTTTCATGCCTTCATTAATATGAGGATAGTATTTTCTGTAAGCTTCGAGCGTATCTTCATGTGTAAAGAAGAAGCCCGCAGTTGCTACAGGCAGCCTGGAAGCATCGTAGCCCGCTTCTTCCGCAGTCTGTCTGTACAGATCGATGCGGCTCTTAAAAGCATCAGCCGGACCTCCTAAGTGCGCCTGATACATCGGTACACCTGCCAGTCCTGCTTTATGCGCTGAAGCCATTGAACCACCGACAGCACGCCATACCGGCAGACCGTTGTGTTCATTTTCCGGACGTGGAATCACGTGTGCATTATTTAACGGCGCACGGAACTCACCCTGCCAGTCGACATATTCATTTTCGTTAATCTTTAAGAACAGTTCAAACTTCTCTTCGAACAGTGCTTCATAATCATTTAAATTATATCCGAGCAGATCATACAATCCGACGCGTGATGCACGGCCTGCAATAACTTCCATGCGCCCGCCCGATATCAGATCGATAGTAGAAGCATCTTCAAACACACGAACGGGATCCGATGTACTGATGATTGTTGAGCCGGACGCGATTTTTATTCTGTCAGTCGACTGTGCGATGGCAGATAAGATGACCATATGCGCCTGTGATGCAAAATAATCCTGGTGTGATTCACCGACCTGGAACGTGTCGATGCCCGCCTGTTCTGCATACTCAGCCATTTCAATAATCTCTTTTATACGCTGGCTTGCAGGAATTCTCACGCCCGTATGCGGATTCGGTAAATGATCTCCGAGCGTATACAGACCAAATTCCAGGCCTTTACTTTTATCAATTTTAGGCATGATATGAGGGTTATTGTTATTCATAAGTCACACTCCATCTATTATATAATGTTAATAATATATACATTTATACAGGTATGCTCAACATCCGCTCATAAAATAAAAAAACCATCCTTTTGGATGGTTTTTTGTTTTATGTTATTGAATTAAAAATTCTTCTGTAAAATCGTCGTTATAGAAAGTTACCTCTACATTTGATGTTAGTACATCTGTGTATGTATAAGATACACGTTCAAAATTATGCTCGTCTTGATCTAATTCGACTACGAAAATCGATGGATAAGTTTCTCTTAAAATACCTTTTCTTTCAATCAACTTCTTGCGGCCTCCGTTTGCACGAAGTACACATGGATTTCCTAACTGACAATCAAGAATCTTTTTGATGTCGATTAATGTTTTTGGCATTATACCCCACCTCACTAAGTCCATTATAGCAAGTTTACATAATTCTGTCAAAAAATAGCCAATTTTTGATTGTTTTCAGGCGAAATCCAAGTCACTTTTCTTGAATGCATCGTAAATTTCTTTATAATCCTCAAGCGATAAACTCTCACCGCGGCGAATAGGCTCAATTCCTGCCGCTTCAAACAACGCTCTAATCTCATCTTTTTTCTGTTTCCCATCAGCAAACAGCGTTTGATAATTATTTAAAATTGTTTTACGGCGGTGGATAAATGCACCTCTCGTTAATTTGAAAAAAGTGTCTTCATCATCCACTTCAATTTTTCTTTCCGGACGCGTCTTCAGTTCAACTATAATAGAATCAACGTTCGGGGGCGGCATGAATACTGTTCTTGGCACATTCTGCACCGTTTTAGCTTCTGTATAATAATCAATCGCAATCGATAAAGAACCGTATGCTTTAGAGTTCGGTGATGCACTGATACGCTCTCCAACTTCTTTTTGCATCATTACGTAATAACGGGAGATTGGCAAATGCGCAGTCAGAAAGTTCATCAGTATCGGAGTTGTAATGTAATACGGCAGATTCGCTACAACGACAATATCATCACAGTCGCTTAAATACTCTTCGATACGTGCAGGTACATCCACTTCCAGTATATCTTCATTGATGATTGTCACGTTATCGTATTCGCTTAACGTATCGTCAAGCACGGGAATCAGACGCTGGTCAATTTCAAATGCCACTACTCTTTTCGCATTAATTGCGAGATGCTCTGTCAATGAGCCGATTCCCGGACCAACTTCGATGACGCCTGTGTTTTCATTAATATCTGCTTTATGAATGACTTCTTTAATAACGTTCGAATCGATTAAGAAGTTCTGTCCGAGACTTTTCTTAAACTTAAAATGGTGTTTATCGAGTATTTCTTTAGTACGCCCTATAGTAGAAATATGTTTCATCAGTTATTCACTTCCAGCTCATTTAGTATTTCTTCAATTCTTTCAATTGAGATGCTGTAACGGTTTAATTTTTTACGCAGCTGCGTGGCATTTGCATAACCGATATTCAGCTGTTCCGTTAAATACTCACGGCGCTCTTTGGCTGCAGCATTACCGGATAAGCGGAAATACTGCATATCCTGAATCGTAATCAGTTCTTCTTCAATCTGCTGACTCGTCTGGCAATTCTCAAGTGCTTCTCTGATATCGTGAAGACGAGCATGCTCCACTCCGACACTGTTGTGTCCAAGTGCTTTATGTTTTGGCAAAAACGCTTCTTTAATATTAGGGTAACGTTCAATAATCGTGTTTCTTATTTTATGACCCGGAAAATCAGGGTCTGTAAAAATAATGGCACCGCGTGTATTTAATGCGACTTCTATTTCTTCAAGTGTCCGCTCATTAATTGCCGAACCATTCGTTTCAATCGTCTCACAGACAACCGCTTCTTTTAATCTGCGCGTGTCATCTCTGCCTTCGACGATAATAATTTCTTTAATCACAGGTTTTTCCATACGTCTTCACCTCATATACCTCGTTTAGTATCATACCATATTTTTATATTTCTTATCTTTAGAGACAACAAAAAAGTGCTTCACCTCAACCAAAGTCAAAGTGAAACACTTTCATTTTAGATGTTATATAATCTTTTAGCATTCTCTGTTGTTGCTTTGGCAAGTTCTTCATAAGTCATGCCGCGGAGCTCCGCAATTTTCTCAGCAACAAGTTTCACATGTGCCGGTTCATTCCGTTTACCGCGGAATGGGTGTGGTGTTAAATACGGTGCATCCGTTTCAACTAATAAGCGGTCTAGCGGTACATGAACAGCAATGTCTTTTGGCATCTGTGCATTTTTAAATGTCACAGGCCCTCCGAGCGACACATAGAAGTTCATGTCGATTATTTTATCGGCAGTTTTCTCATCTGCACTGAAAGCATGCATAATTCCGCCAATCTCGTGAGCATTTTCCTCTTTCAGAATTTCCACACAATCGTCTGTCGATTCACGGTTATGAATAATGATTGGCAGTTTAACGTGCTTAGCGAGTGCCAGCTGTTTTCTGAATAGTTCTTTCTGCACATCTTTCGGTGATTTATCCCAGTGGTAATCCAGACCGGTTTCGCCGATGCCGACAATTTTCTCATGAGCGGATAATTCTTCTATCCATTTGAGATCTTCATCGGTACAATCGATCGCATCAACCGGATGCCAGCCGATAACACCATATATATCATCGTATTCTTCAATGAGTTCCATCGTTCGTTCAATCGACGGACGATCACAGCCGATAACGACCATTTTCTCAAGTCCATTCTCACGTGCACGTGCAATGACTTCCTCAAGATCTTCGTCGTACTGGTGTGCATTCAGATGAACGTGGGTATCGATTAACACATAATCACTCCTTGATTTATTTTACAATACTGCCGTTCTCGATGCCGTCTGGCACATCGATTAACGTTAAACGATTGCCTTTTTCTGCAGTTAAAATCATACCTTCTGATTTCTCACCGCGTAAGTTTACAGGCTTCAGGTTCGTCACGACAAGTACTTTCTTGCCGATAATATCTCCTGGTTCATAATGCTCGTGAATACCTGAGACAATCTGACGTTCTTCAGTGCCTAAATCCACTTGGATTTTTAGCAGTTTTTTCGCTTTTTTCACTGCTTCAGCTGCAATAACAGTCGCAATTTTAATTTCTACTTTATTAAAGTCATCAATTGTAATTTGTTCAGCCTCTTCTTCTGTTTCTTCTTCCACTTCAACGGCTGTCGGACGCATTTGTTCTTTAATGTGTGTCACTTCTTCTGCAACATCGAGTCTGGGATATATCGGTGTCGGTTTAGCCAGCTGGCCGGCAGGTTTTACAGCACCGTAGTTTAATACTGATTCATAAGTCTGCTGATTCGCATCAGTAATATTCAGTTGCTTAAAGATTTCTTTCGGTCCGTTCGGTAAGTACGGGCTTAACAACACCGCTGCGATACGGATATTTTCAGCTAAGTGAACCATTACGTTCTCCAGTGCTTCTTTGTTCTCTTCATCTTTTGCCAGCACCCATGGTGCAGTTTCATCAATGTATTTATTTGAGCGTCCGATAATCGTCCAGACAGCTCTTAATGCATGGCTGAACTGCATTTTTTCCATCGCAGTTTCGTATTCTGAAACGCTGTCTTTCACAGCAGTTTCAAGACTTTTATCGAAATCGGTATGCGCGCCTGTATATGCCGGCACATGTCCGTCGAAATATTTATTAATCATTGAAATTGTACGGTTAACCAGGTTTCCAAGGTCGTTTGCCAGGTCAAAGTTCGTACGCTCGATAAATGACTCCGGTGTAAAGACGCCGTCAGAACCGAATGGCACTTCACGCATTAAGTAATAGCGGAGTGAGTCAAGACCATAGCGTTCAACGATCTGGTCCGGATAAATAACGTTCCCCTTAGATTTCGACATTTTGCCGTCTTTCATTAAGAGCCAGCCGTGTCCGAGTAATTTCTTCGGCAGCGGCAGGTCAAGCGCCATCAGCATAATCGGCCAGTAAATTGCATGGAATCGTACAATTTCTTTACCAATCATGTGTACATCCGCAGGCCAGTATTTTTTAAACAGCTCATCTTCATCTGTCGAGTAGCCGAGTGCTGTAATATAGTTTGCGAGCGCATCAATCCACACGTAAACAACGTGTTTAGGGTCCGACTGAACCGGTACACCCCATTTAAATGTCGTTCTCGATACAGCGAGGTCCTCAAGTCCCGGCTTAATAAAGTTATTCAGCATTTCGTTTTTACGTGCTTCCGGCTGAATGAAATCAGGGTTATCTTCGTAATACTTTACGAGACGGTCTGCGTACTTGCTCATTCTGAAGAAATAACTTTCTTCTTTAACAAGTTCAACGTCGTGTCCGCTCGGCGCTCTCCCGCCTATCATTTTACCGTCTTCATCGCGGTAAACTTCATCCAGCTGTGTTTCAGTAAAGAATTCCTCATCCTGAACCGAATACCATCCTTCGTATTCACCAAGGTAAATATCGCCCTGTTCAAGCAGGCGTTCAAAAATATACTGCACAGCAGCTTTATGTTTATCACTTGTCGTACGGATAAACTGATCATACGTAATATCGAGCATCTTCCATAAATCTTTCATATTCTGAGCCATGTCATCGACGTAGGTCTGAGGTGAAATTCCCATATCGTCAGCTTTCTGTTCTATTTTCTGACCATGTTCGTCAGTACCTGTCAGGTAGTAAACGTCAAAGCCTCTAAGGCGTTTATAACGTGCCATTACATCACATGCAATTGTAGTATAAGCGTTGCCGATATGGAGTTTTCCACTCGGATAATAAATTGGCGTAGTGATATAAAATGTTGGTTTTGTCATGAGGCATCCTCCTATAATATACTTATCTAATATATCTAATTTATGTGTGTTTTTCAATTCTGAACAGTTTTTAATAGTTTTCCCATTATTTTTATGCTATAGTCATGAATATCCAATTTCCGGCAATCGTTTTCCAGTTTATATTCTTTATTTTCTGCTGGATTATATTTTACGGATTGGACATAATCCATTATATTTTGGTTAACTATGTAGGAGGAATCACTAATGAAATCTACTGGAATTGTGCGTAAAGTCGACGAACTTGGACGCGTTGTTATTCCAATTGAACTGCGTCGCGTACTCGATATCGAAGTCAAAGATGCACTGGAAATCTTCACAGATGACGATAAAATTATTTTGAAAAAATACCAGCCGCGAATGACTTGTGCAGTAACCGGCGATGTGTCAGATGACAACTTGTCACTTGCTGATGGGAAAATCGTACTCAGCAAAGAAGGCGCAGACCAACTAATCAAAGAAATTCAAAGAAAAATTGATAAATAGTTTAATACATTAAGCCGTGAATATTTCATTCATGGCTTTTTATTTATGAAATACATCGTATACTTCCTGTTTTTTCAATCCGCGCAGTTCAGCGACGAGTTTTATCGCTTCTTTTGCCCTCATGCCCTCTTCTACAAGTTCAGTCACATGCTCTTTAGCAGTACCGGTAAATTCAGTTTTCTCTTCTTCGTATCTGTCTATAACGACAACAAATTCACCTTTTAATGGAATATCGTTATCCAATTTTGATAATAATTCATCAGCTGTACCTCTGACATGCTGTTCAAATTTCTTCGTGATTTCTCTCGATACACTCACAATTCTGTCACTGTCAATTTCACTTATTTCCGTCATCAGATTTTTCATTCTGTGCGGTGATTCGTAAAGTACTGACGTAAATTTATGATGCATTATTTCAGAAAGTTTCTCCCTCTGTTTCGATGAACTCTTCGGTAAAAATCCGAAATATGTAAATTCATAGCTGGCGATCCCGCTCGCTACAAGCGCCATCGTAAATGCAGATGCTGCCGGAATAACACAGTAAGGCAGGTTTTCATCCTGCATGCGGCTGACGAGTTCAAAACCGGGGTCTGATATTACGGGCATACCCGCATCCGTCACAAGTGCATAAGTTTTACCATTCTGTATATCTTCTATAATAGATTCCGTCACTTCTTCTTTATTAAAATCATGATAGCTTTTAAGCGGCGTATCAATCTCGAAGTGGGTCGTTAGCTTACGTGTGATGCGTGTATCTTCACAAAGAATTACATCGGCTTCTTTGAGCGTTTTTATTGCTCTGTATGACATATCATCTAAATTGCCTATCGGTGTCCCGGTAATATATAACATTATTATCCTCCTATTAACGATAATTTCTGTTTTTTAGTCAGCTGCTTAATCGCATACTCACGTTTCAGCGCACCGCTTTTTGAATCAAATACTTCGACGTAACGCAGCGAGACAGGAAGTCTGCCCCGCGTGTATTTCGCACCAAGACCTTCATTGTGCGTCGTTATGCGTGCATCTATATCCGTTGTATAGCCAGTATACAGACTGTTGTCGCCGCATTCGATAATATAGACATAATATCTCTTATCCTCTGTCATCACCGTAATACACCTCAAGCATTTCATCCGAATAAGTTTTATCCGCATTATAAATATAAAACGGAGGCAGTATATCGGCGTAAGCATTTGAATTAAATATTGCTTCCAGCACGATAAACATCGCGGTACTGCTATTTACATCATTATAGACATATTGTGCCCGTCTGACTCTGAACCCGTGTTTATGGAGCTCTGTAAATACCTCAGCACTGCGTTCTGCCCGGTGCACCATATACAGCCTGCCTTTGTTCGTTATTAAATAACGGCAGGCCTCAACGATGCCTTGCAGATTGATATGCAGTTCATGCCTCGCGATACTCTGATGTCCTTTATCCTTTAACGGCTGGTTACTTGTAAAATAAGGCGGATTAACTGTAATCACATCGTACGAAGAATGTTTCATCGAAGTTTTAAGCGCTTTAATATCCAGATTATACATCGTAATCTGGTCTGACTTTTCATTCATTTGAATGCTGCGCTCCGCCATATCAACGAGCACATCCTGTATCTCAACAGCATCGATCGGTTTCCCGGTACGATGAGACAGCAGCAAAGGAATAATACCGTTCCCGCTGCATAAGTCCATAATTTTGTTATCGCGTTTATTCACTTTCACAAAATTGCCGAGGAGCAGTGCATCGACGGAAAATGAAAAGGTTTCGCTGCTTTGAATAATACGCATATTTTCCCTGTACAGTTCGTCTATGCGTTCGTATGGTTTCAACATTGATTTCACTCCAAAAAGAAAAGCAGCTGATCGCTGCTTTAACTTTGTCTCTCATTAAAAAATGCCTGGCAGAATAAACAGTCATCTCCGTGCCTATGTGTACCAAAATGAATGCTGCATACATGGAATCCTTCATCGTATAAACTTTTCAATGAGTTTTCTTTAAATGGTGAATCTGCTATTTCTTTGTCATTTAAAAGCTGCTCATAATTTTCTTTTTCAAGTTCTAAACTGACATTTTCTTCGACCAGTTTAACGGTAAGTTCTTTCAGTGTCTGCACTTCTTCATCCATCATTTTGATATTGCGTTCGAGCTGCTGAATATGGAGGAACAGTTTTTCACGGTCCATTAATTCACAACCTCTAGCTTATCGATATCTTCTTCTCCGTACTCTTCGATATAATCGTCTGAACCTTTTACTCTGACAGCAAGATCCAGTATGTTAATGCCGATTACTCTTCCGATACCCGCTGGTGTTTTTACTTTTGCACCGACATCAGGCAATTTTGTACGTGCATCTTCGTAATATTCGTCTTCGTAATTTAAGCAACACATCAGACGTCCGCATGCTCCTGATATTTTACTTGGAGAAAGCGATAGATCCTGGTTCTTCGCCATTTGAATACTTACTGGTATAAAGTCTCCTAAGAACGTTGAACAGCAGTGTGCACGTCCGCATGGACCAATCCCGCCAAGATACTTCGCTTCATCCCTGACACCAATTTGACGCAGTTCGATACGTGTTTTAAAACGTGTCGCAAGAACTCTGACAAGCGATCTGAAGTCTACTCTGTCATCTGCAGTAAAGTTAAAAATTAGTTTCTTCATATCGAGAGTGAATTTGGCATTCACCAGGTTCATATCAAGTTTTTCATCTTTAATGGCACTTGTACAAAATTCCATTGCAGTTTCAGCTTTTTCTTCATTCGCTTTAAATTTCATTAAGTCTTCTTCTGTTGCCAGACGAAGAAATCTACCATCCGGTTCAACAATATTGTCTTTAGGAATTTCATAAGTCCCTTTAACTACGTTCAGCAGTTCCAGGCCTCTTTTTGTTTCTCCGACAATATAGTCACCGCGATCTATGGAATCATCACTGCATGTGATGTACAGGTTATCATAATAATCAAGTTGCGTGACCTTGATGATCTTAAGCATATTCATTCATCAACCTTTCGCACCTATGACCATACCTTCAAAAACAAGCATTGGATTAACGTTAAATGATAGCAGCTGGTTCGCTTTTTGAATTTCTTCAAGCATTCGAGTCAGTTTAACCGTATTTACATCATTGCCTGTCGGCATTGGTGTTTCAAACGGTTTAAAATTTTCCAGACCGATTGCCTTATGCAGTGCCTGACGGATAAATCCGGCAAGGAGCTGCAGCATCAGTTCATAGTCTTTCCGATCATCACAAATATCGACTATCTTTTTTGCATCGATTAAAACAAGCGGATGATTATGTATCCAGCGCGTCCCGAAGCTCATGGCTTCATTACGCATCTCACTGAATTTCTCAGCCATCTCATTGACGTGATGTGCATTCAGCGCGAGAGCATTGACGGTTTTAGTTTCAGCTTCACTTAAGTTAGGCAGTGAATCTTCACGGTCACCGTCTTCCCCCTGGATATGGATATGCTGGCTTCTCGAATGTATCGTAGGCAGTATGCCGCTTTTATTAATCGTTAATAAAATTGCTATTGTTTTTTCAGGTGGTTCTTCTAAAAATTTCAGTATACTGTTTTCGGCTTGCGGAGTCAGTTTTTCAAACTGCTCAATAATATACACTTTGTAATCAGACTCGATTGGTTTCTGGTTCATCTGGCGGACGAGCTGTTCGATTTCTTCTTTCTTAATCGCGTTTTCAGCTGTCGATAAATAATATAAGTCCGGATGATTACCTGAATCAATCAGCATTTCATTACGTGTATTATTGCCGAAAATATGAAGCGCAAAAAACTTGCTGTATTTGCGCAACGTTTCTATTGCATCACCTTCGAACATATAAGTATGACTCACTTTATTGTTCTCGATGATTTTTAATAATTGTTTCTGTACAATACTGTTGTTCATCTTAAAATCTTTCGAATTGTTCTATCGGTAAAACAAAAACAGTAGCGCCGCCGACTTCAACTTCAACCGGATAAGGGATATAAGAATCCGCATTTCCGCCCATAGGCGTAACCGGAGCAACAGTCTGCTCGCGGTTACCGCAAGTATCATCGATGAGTTTAAGAAGAGCATCTACACGTTCGTCTTCAACACCACATAGGAATGTAGTGTTTCCTGCACGCAGGAAACCGCCTGTTGAAGCAAGTTTCGTGTTACGGAAATCATTTTTTGTTAATTTATCATTTAATCTTTGGCTGTCATGGTCCTGGACAATAGCTATTACCATTTTCATTATTCTTCACCTCTAGATTTTATATAAGCATTTATAATATTTAATGTATCACTGACAACACTATCGATTGACTGGGCTGCATCAACAACTTTAATTCTGTTCGGATATAACTCCGATAACTCATTATAACCCAAGACTACTTTTTTATGAAAGTCTATAGTTTCTTCATCCAGACGATTATTTTCACGTGCATTATTACGGATTCGTTCTAACCCTGTTTCAGGATTGAGCTTTAAGTAAATCGTTAAGTCGGGCATATGAGTATCAATAGCAAATTTATTTATTGCCATTATATCATCAAATCCGATGCCCCGGGCAATGCCCTGATAAGCTAATGAACTGTCGATAAACCGGTCACACAGTACGATTTTGTCTGCTTTGAGTGCCGGTATCACACGTTCAACCAAATGCTGGCGGCGTGATGCTGCAAAAAGCAGAGCCTCTGTTCGTCCATCCATTTCGTGTCCCTTTGTCAGCAGTACTTCGCGAATTTTTTCGCTGATTGGTATACCGCCGGGCTCCCGTGTTTTAACGACTTCATGTGAGTCCGATAATAATATTCTGATACGTTCTATAACTGTTGTTTTTCCAGATCCTTCAGGACCTTCAAAAGTAATGAAGTAACTCATAAATCTGCCTCATTCATATAATAATTAATGTTGTAATCTATACCCTCTATTTTAACATGATTAACTTGATAGTGCTTTATCCTTTTCGTATCCTCTTTTGTAATTATTTTCCCCTTTAGTACAAGCGGTACTCCGGGAGGATAAGGTACAATGTTCTCCATACATACTTTGCCCTCGAGAACACCGATATTCTTACCTGGTACAGAATTGTATGCCACCGTAGTTAACTTTGAAATCTTATCCAATAGTTCATTAAAAAGATATCGGTCATCTTTATGCCACAAAGGCAGGCACCAGAGCACTCCCTCATCAGTCACCATCTCGGAATATATACCTTCATTCCTTAAACTTCGTTCAAGGTTATATGGTCCCTCTGCTGACAACAACATCAGTTTTGCAGGATCATCCTGTTCAGACACTTTAATTCCTGACTTTTTCAGATGATTAATTAATGTACTTCTTTTTTTAAAGAATAAAGTATCGTCATAATCATTATAAAATTGCTGTGCATATTCAATAGATGCCAGTACCAGATACGACGGACTCGACGTTTCAAACTGATTAATGTAATGCATAACACGATTGTGCACATGTGAGTCTTTAGTAAATAATACAGATGCCATTGTTAAGGCCGGAAGCATTTTATGATATGACTCAATCACTATATCTGCGCCCGATAGCAATAATGATTTCTTAAAGTTCTCAGTAATCGATAAATGCGCACCATGTGCTGCATCGATAAGACTATATGCTTTATTCTCCCTGATGTAATTTACATACTCATTTATGTTTTCAATAAGAGTTCCTGTATAAGATGGAGATGTAAATACTACACACGTATTCTGCAGATTAACTTCATACAGTTCTTCTATAGAGATAACACTATAAGTCGCATTCACTAACGATACTCCGTGATACACAGACTTGTGAGTTTTTCCGACAATATAAAAATGATTCACAGTTTCATCGAGCGCATAAATGCTGCAGATAATTCCATTTGTTGTACCATTCACCATTGCCTGAGCGTAATAACCTTCTTGTTTTAATGACAAACTGTCATTAAGTTCTTTTAATAATTCATCAGGATCATGTAGGTCATCGAGACCAGGTATTTCAGTTAAGTCATACTCCGGTTTAATTACATCTGACAAATTACCAATCGTATTATTCTTATGCCCCGGTACATGCATAGAAATAACACCTTCACTATGCAGTCCTTTTAATTTTTTAAGAAGAGACATATATACCTCCGATAAAGTTTATAACATTATTATACTATATATAAAAAAGAACAAAAAAAGAGACCTCAAAAGGTCTCAATGCGGCTCATCGCATCCATTTTATAA
>JBQDHL010000046.1:0-12715 GCA_052093725.1 Jeotgalicoccus sp.
AAGAAGAATTAATTGAACGTTTATCGAGATATGCAAAAATTGATACACAGTCGGACGCATCGAGTGATACAGTGCCGTCGACTGATAAACAGTGGAACCTCTTAAAAGAACTGGAGACGGAGCTGAATGCAATCGGCATGAGCAATGTTAACTTAGATGATAAAGGCTATTTGTTTGCAGAACTTCCTGCAAATATTGAAGGCAAAAAGACGATAGGATTTTTAGCTCATGTTGATACTGCAACTGATTTTACAGGAACAAATGTTAAGCCTCAGCTCGTAAAATACGAAGGCGGCAACATCGTGCTTAACGACACACTGGATATTGTTCTGTCACCGGAACAGTTTCCTAATTTAAATAATTATAAAGGTCATACATTGATGACTACCGACGGTACAACGTTGCTTGGTGCTGACAATAAAGCAGGTGTCGCAGAAATAGTGACAGCTGTAGAATACTTAATTAACCATCCGGAAGTTAAACATGGCACAGTAAAAATCGGCTTTACACCGGATGAAGAAATCGGACGCGGACCTCATGACTTCGACGTTGAAAAATTCGATGCTGATTTCGCATACACAGTCGACGGCGGCCCTTTAGGCGAACTGCAGTACGAAAGCTTTAATGCGGCAGGTGCATCAGTTAAAGTGACAGGAAACAGTGTGCATCCCGGCACAGCGAAAAATAAAATGGTGAATGCTGTCCGTATTGCAGCTGATATTATTACCGGTTTTGACGCTGCCGATACACCAGAGAAGACAGAAGGCTATGAAGGATTCAATCACATATCAAACCTCACAGGTGACGTTGAAACAGCAGAATTCAATATGATTATACGCGACTTTGATACAGTATCATTTAAAGAACGCAAAGAATCAGTAGAACAGAAAATTACTGACTTCAATGAAAAATATCCGGAAGCAACAATAGAACTGAATATGACTGATCAGTATTACAATATGAAAGAAGTCATAGAAAAAGATATGACGATAGTAAACCTTGCTGAAGAAGCAATGAAATCATTAGACATTGAACCGGTGGTTCAACCAGTTCGCGGGGGAACAGACGGGTCGCAACTGTCTTATAAAGGGCTGCCGGCACCGAACATCTTTACAGGTGGAGAAAACTTCCATGGAAAATTTGAATTCGCTTCGATAGAAGATATGGAAAAATCAGTGCAGACAATAGTTAAAATCATTGAATTAAACGCCAAATAAAACACAAAATAAAAATGCCTTTGAATCCTAGGGCTCAAGCGATTTCCCAGGAAAGTAAAGGCATTTTTAGATTAAAAGATATTACTATTAGTGATAAAAAAATCAGCAGAGATTAGTCTCTGCTGATTTTTTTCTTGTCGTCATTTATCGGACGTGCTTTAGCAAGGGATTTGCCAATTGTATCTGTGGCACTCGCCTGTTTCAGGAAGAACGAAGCGATAAGTGCTAAGAATAAGAAACATGTACCGACAAGGAATGATAAGTTAATACCTTCCAGTGTTGCCTGGTTAATCATTGCTTCTGTAGGATTATCCATGTTGCCTACGGTAATGTTTGTGTATGTCTGCATTACAGTAATTAAGAGCGCAATACCGATTGATCCGCTGACCTGATTCAGCATACTGTTCAGCGATGAACCATGCGGCGTCAAATGAGCCGGCAGCGAGTTCATACCGTTGGTCATTACAGGTGTATTAACCATAGTCATACCAAGAGCGCGAATCATATAAATTGTTAACAGATACGAGAATGATGTATCTATTTCGAGACGGCTTAAGAAGAATGTTGTGACAACAGCCAGAGTTAATCCGGTAATTGCCATTACTTTCGGTCCGTACATATCAAACAGCTTGCCTGATACAGGACTCATCAGTCCCATAATTAATGCTCCGGGGAGCATTAAAAGACCTGTATCCAGTGGACTCAGTCCTTGAATATCCTGCATGAAAATAGGAATTAAAATCATTCCTGCGAATAATGCCATATTTGCAGCACCGATAATCAGTGAAGCAATTGTGTACATCGAGTATTTATATACTCTGAAGTCGAGCATTGGATGTTCCAGTTTGAACTGTCTCATAACGTAAAGTGTAATAGCTGCAATACCTAAGAGCAGCGGAATTAACACAGTTGAACTTGCAAGTCCGTTTTCTCCAGCAGAACTTAAACCGTAAAGCACTCCTCCGAACCCGATAGTGGACAGGATAATGGAAGTTATATCAATATGTGCTTCACGGTGCTGCTGAACTTCCGGAAGTTTCCAGAACCCAACAGCGAGAACGACAACGAGAATAGGAATCATCATAAAGAACAGCATATGCCATGAATAGCTTTCAACAACAACACCGGATACAGTAGGTCCGATAGCAGGTGCGAAGAACATCACTAAACTGAAGAGTCCCATCGCAGTACCGCGTTTATCAGGCGGGAAGCTGCTGATCATAATATTCATTAAGAGCGGCATAAGCATCGCAGAACCCGACGCCTGAATCATACGTCCTAAAATTAAAACGATAAAAGTCGGTGAAAACCCGGCAACGACAGTACCGAGAAGAAACAGTGACATGGCTGTTAAGAATAAAGTTCTGGCACTGAATTTCTGCATCAAATACGCTGTAGTTGGTATGATAATACCGGAAACAAGCATGTAGGATGTAGAAACCCATTGAACGTCAGAAGTGGAAATCCCGAAATCATCTTTGATTGCGGGAAGGGCGACGTTTAAAAAAGTGTTCGATAAGAACGAGATGAAAGCACCGGATAATAAAATAATTATTAATTTGTAATCCGGTTTTTTATGAGATATTTCAGACATTTATTTTCCCCTTTTACCATAAAATCAATTTAACAATTATACCGCATATTAAATAAAATTTCATTAAAAAGATTTAACCTATACGGTTATCAATCTGAATATAAATAAAGAAACCTACTGTAATACCTAGTAAAACTGAAATCGGCAGGGCATATGTGTCCGGGATTGATGGTAAGAAAGTTTCAATAACCCAGTTAATACCAAGAAAGCAAAGTGCCATAATAACGATGGAGCCTAAAACACGGGTCATAAATTCTCCTCCTTTTCGAAAATAACTGTATCTTTAAATCTTATCAAACCTTAAGGTAGACATGTGAGTAAAATACCTTGATAATATAAAGTAATCAGTATTAGTGGAGGGAAACTTATTATGAAGACAAATTTTCATAATTATGCCGAGGAGTATTTTCAACACAGAAATGATATTCCTAGTGTATTTTTTGAAGAACTGGCTAAAAGAAACATCGACTTATCAGGAAGTAAAGTTGCAGATATAGGAGCTGGTCCTGGATTCGTCAGTAAAGCATTGAGCGACCATGGTGCAATTGTCGATGCAGTTGAACCATCAGAAGAGTTTATTGAAATTGGAAAGAAATATGTCGGTAATGATGATAGAATCAGTTTCACTAAAGGCACTGCAGAAAAAACAGGACTTGCAGATGAGACGTATGATGTTGTTATCGTAATGAGGGCATGGCATTGGTTTGACAGCGAGAAGGCATCGAAGGAAGCGAGACGCATTCTTAAGCCGGACGGAATTTTAATCGTTGCTGATATCGGATTTAAAGTATCCAGCAAGATGATGAAAGATTCGATGAAGATTGTTAAGAAAAATTCCAAGCACGAAGAGCTAAAACCAGCCGGATCAAAAGATGATTCAATTCAGAAGATTAATGGTTTCCCTGTTGAATGGTTTAGCGACTGGCGTCATGAAAAATTAGATCTTGAAGATTTTTTCAAGCACGAATACAAAGTTAAGTTTACAGATCGGGAATGGCTCGGCAGATTGGGTACTTCATCATGGCTTGTAAGCTTTAAAAAGAAACAGATGGACAAGACGATGGAAAAAATTTCAAAACTGCTGAATTCCATGGACGACGAGAAGAAACATAAAGTGCCTCACGTACTGAATGTAGCAATATTAAGAAATAAACATAAGTAATATTTAATATAAAAAAGGGCGATTGTTTCGCTCTTTTTTATTTTTTTGTAAAAAATATGAAAACGTTTCAATACATAATTAATTAATGAAAACGATAACAAGACGGGTTAATATGCATATTAATGAATAATGTATATAGAATGTAAGGCTAAATAAAACTTTACTACATTACTTGTTATATATAAGTAAATTAACTAAAAATTGGTAATAAATTTACTTTGATAAAGTCATCACATAATCTTTGAAAACCCTTGGTGTATATAGTATTATTAAGATACATAAAAGAGGTACAGAGAAATACTCTAATATAAAATTTCAAAAAGGAGGACTAAAAATGATTATATCTGATAAACTTACAGCAGAAGTTCGTATGCAGGAATATAAAGAAATTGCGTATAATAATTCAATTTTAACAGAGAAGAAAACTAACGGCAAAACTAAGCGTCCATTTTTAAATAAATTAATCAGCGCTTTATCTCTGTAATAACCAGTTAAATATAAATGATGCCATTCCTGAAGAGAGAGGAATGGCTTTTTTTGTTTAAATTAAATTTAATTGCCACGATACACCAAACTGATCCTGAATCCACGCATAGCGTTTACTCACATTATAATCATCCAGCGGAATATGAATCGCTCCATTTTTCTTCAGCTTTCTGTACAGCATCTCAATTTCATTTAGATTTTCACATTCAATATAGATAGACATACTCGGTGTAAATGTGAATTCAGAAGGTACTTCCGAATCGCGAATCATCAGATGCATTTCACCGATGCCGATGATTGCCTGCTGTATTTTATTTGAATCTGTATAGTTCACGAGTTGAATAATATCGAAATTATGAAACACCTCTTTATAGTATTCAAGTGCTTCAAAGGCACGTCCCTCAAACGTTAGGAAGGGCATTGCTGCTCTCATTTTATTTTCCCCCTTTACAACTGATATAGTATTGTTTACAATTTTATGAGAACAGACTGATACAGTTTGAAAACTGTTACATATCTATATTTTATTATAACAGTTTGCTACAGATGAAATTTGTAAAGGAGGCATTAAATGATTGCGTTAAATGGTGTTGTTAAACAGTACCAGGGCCAAAGTGGGCCTTTCAGTGCTTTGGATAATATATCTGTTCACATAAAAGAAAGTGAAAAATTCGGCATTATCGGTGAGAGCGGATCCGGCAAGTCGACGCTTCTCCGCATGATTAATGCTTTAGAAACACCGGACGATGGAACAGTAATAGTAGATGGCGAAAATGTCGGGAGCCTGACAGCGAAACAGTTAAGAAAATACCGCAAAAAAATAGGCATGATTTTTCAGCAATTCAATTTGCTGAATAACAAGACGGTGGTGGAAAATATTATGCTGCCGTTAAAACTGCATAATTTTGAATCTACTTTAAATATCGATGAAGTCTTGGCATTCGTCGGTTTGAGCGATAAGAAAGATAACTATCCGGGACAGCTGTCAGGCGGTCAGAAGCAGCGTGTCGGCATTGCCCGTGCTTTAATTACGAATCCGAAAATCCTGCTGTGCGATGAACCGACCAGTGCGCTGGATGAAAAAACAACAGATGAGATTGTAAGCGTGCTGAAACGTGCACATGAAGTTTACGGTATGACAATCGTCGTCGTTACACATGAATTAAATGTTATTAAGCAATTATGCGACCGGACACTCGTATTGGAAAAGGGCAGGGTGATTGATACAATCGACATAAAACCATCAGCACATGTACTTTCTGATGCCTCGTATTATGACCGTATTGTAGAGGTGCTGAAAAATGAGTGAGATGATATCAATTTATTTTGAGCGTGTTGCAGAATACTGGCCAAACTTATTAACCAGTTTAAACGAAACTGGAATTATGATGGGTTTTGCAATGGTTGCAGCAATTGTACTCGGGCTGCCGCTCGGAACGCTGCTTTACTTAACAGATAAAGATAAACCGTTACATAACAGATTTATTTATCATACGGCGAATGTTGTCGTAAATATCGTCCGGTCATTTCCATTTCTGCTGCTCGTTATTGCGATGCAGCCGCTAATACGGGAAGTATACGGCCGGGCAACAGGAGATCCTGTTGCTGCATCATTTCCCCTGATGGTCATCGCGATTGCACTGTATGCAAGATTTGTGCAGCAGTCTCTCCTCGATGTGCCAAAAGGTGTTGTTGAAACAGCACAGGCCCTAGGAGCGTCGATACCGCAGCTGGTTTACCGATTTTTATTTGTAGAGGCAAGAAGTTCTTTAATCATCGGCTTTTCCACTGCGTTTGTAAGTTTTATCTCCTACTCAACAATAATGGGAGTTGTCGGGGGTGGAGGTATTGGTGACTTTGCAATCCGTTACGGATATCAGCGCTATGAAACTGACATTATGTACACTGCGATTGTCATTATTATTATCTTTGTGCAGATTGCGCAGTGGTTCGGTCTATGGCTGGCGAGAAAAATTGATAAAAGATAAAAGGGGATTAGTATGATGAACAGAAAGTATTGGTTAGTGAGTGTTTTAAGTGTATTTGTTTTAATGCTGGCAGCATGCGGCAGTGAGGAAGAAACTGCACAAGAAGATAATGAGATTACAGTTGTCGCACAGACGACGCCAATGACGGATGTTGTTGAAATTGTCGCAGAAAATATCGAAGAACCCTACACAGTTAAACTTGTTGAAGTAGCGGATAATATTCAGTATAACGAAGCAGTCTTTAACGATGAAGCTGATGCAAGTTTCGCACAGCATGAACCGTTTATGGAACAGTTCAACGAAGAAAGTGATGCTGATTTAGTTGCAATGGAAGAAATTTATAATGCAATTGTCGGTTTCTATTCACCGGTATATGATTCAATTGAAGAGCTGGAAGATGGAGCAGAAGTTGCAATTCCTAGCGATCCGACAAACGAAGCACGTGCATTGATGATTCTCGATGAAGCAGGAATTATTACATTGGCTGACGACGTTACTTTCGAAGCATCTGTCGATGATATTGAAGAAAACCCTAAAGATCTTCAGTTTACACATGTTGATCTGCTTAACTTAAGTGCATCTTATGAAGACGGCATTCCATTAGTCTTTAACTATCCAACTTATATTGAGCCTATCGGCTTAACTCCTGAAGATGCAGTGCTGCTTGAAGACGATGATGAAAATACATTCGCACTACGCGTTGTTGCACGTGAAGGCAATGCAGATTCAGATAAAATCAAAGCTTTAAATAAAGCATTCACATCACAGGAAGTTTACGATTTCCTTGATGAACTTGCAGGAAAGGCACATCTTGAGCCTGCATTTGAACCCGGTGAGGAATAAATGAAGAAACTATTTCCATTATTCCTTATACTGACACTCTTCCTTGCAGCATGCGGAAATGATGAAGAAAGTGCATCATCAGAAGAAGATACACATATCGTTATCGCTTCTCAATCTGAACCGCTGACATCTATGGTTGAAGTAGCGGCTGAAGTAATTGAAGAACCGTATACGATGGAGCTGCTGCCGGTAAACGACAATATTCAATATAATGAAGCAACATTTAATGATGAAGTCGACGGTAGTTTATCTCAGCACGAACTTTATATGGAAGGTTTTAATGAAGAAGCCGGTGCTGATCTGGTTGCAATTCAGCCGGCTTACATTTCCAATGTAGGTTTTTACTCACCTGTTTACGATTCGATTGATGAGATTGAAACTGGTGCAGAAGTTGCGATTCCGAGTGACCCGCCGAACGAAGCTCGTGCACTGCTGATTTTAGACAGTGCAGGAATCATTACTCTGGCTGAGGATACAGGAATCGATGCAGCAGTATCGGATATTGTTGAAAATCCTAAAGATCTTCAATTTACACCAGTCGACCTGTTTAACTTAACAGCGGCATACGAAGATGGTGTAGAACTGGTATTTGAACACCCGAACTTAATTGCGAATATCGGACTTTATCCGAAAGATGCAATTTTACTTGAGGATGAAGACGAAAAAAGATTTGCCTTCCAGCTGGTAACGCGTGAAGGCAAAGCAGATAGTAAAAAAATGCAGGCGGCAAAACGTGCGCTGGCATCTCAAGAAGTTTACGACCTCTTAATGGAGGAATCTGAACACGAGATGTTTACACCGGCGTTTGAACCTGGTCAGCCTGCAGAATAAATTTTTAATGAAAGCACCGAGTTTGACCTCCCTTACTCGGTGCTTTTTTATTTTGTTCAAATATTGTTATAATTAAGAAAACGCATACATTTCAAGGAGGATTATTGCATGTCAGTCACAGAAAAGCTTAAACAGTTTAAAGAAGAAATAGGGAAAGTAATTATCGGGCAGGATAAAGTGATTGAACTGGTATTCATCAGTTTGATTCAGGAAGGGCATATATTATTCGACAGTGTGCCGGGAACCGGGAAAACGGTATTGTCTAAAGCTGTCGCCGGGACAGTTGACGGGAAGTTTTCCCGTATTCAGTTTACGCCGGATGTATTGCCGACGGACATTACGGGCATGAATATGTACAATCCTAAAACACAGAGTTTTGATTTACGTTTGGGACCGGTCAATACGAATGTGCTGCTGGCTGATGAAATTAACAGAGCGACGCCGAGAACGCAGTCGGCACTACTTGAAGTAATGGAAGAGCGTCAGGTAACGATTGACGGGGAAAGAGTTGAACTGGATGATCTATTTATCGTGCTGGCAACACAGAATCCGATTGAATCGAGACAGGGTACATTTGATTTGCCGGAAGCTCAGATGGACCGTTTTTTAATGAAGATTGCACTGAGCTATCCTGAGCGTAATGAAGAACTGATGATGCTGGATATGCACAGAGGAAAAAAAACTGTTGCTGTCAATCCGGTATTTACACGGGAAGAAATTATGAAACTCCGCAAACAGGCTGCTGAAATACGTATTAATGATGCAGTGAAAGAATACATAATTGATATAGTTCAGCATACGCGTGACCATAAGCACACTGCTCTCGGTGTTTCGCCGAGGGGAACGATTGGTTTAATGCGTGCAGGAATGGGTGTTGCACTGATTAATAATCGTGATTATGTAACACCTGAAGATATTAAATATGCTGCACCTTATGTGCTGGCGCATCGGATAGTACTTAATATAGAAGGGATGACACTCACTACGGGCGAGGGGCTGGTTCAGGACATTTTAAATGACGTGCCTGTTCCGGTGGAATTTGGAGTGAGCCGTGATGAGGTATAAATACGATTACAGTGAATCGCCAATTGCGTCACTTTTTTCAGTGATAGCTGCTGTACTTATTATTTTCGACATATTTTACGCTGCGACACTGAATAACTATATCGTATTTATACTCGGTATTATATTATCCGGTATGGTGCTGAACAGACTTTACGAAAAAAATGTCATGAAAAATCTGAAGATAAATATTATCAACAAAGAGGTCCGGCATTATAAAGGTGAGTCCGGAGTATTGAAAATCCGTATTGCACAAGGCGGACTGATGCCGGTGTTAAGTGGTGAAATGACAATCACTGCCGGCAATGATATTAAGTTTACAAATGACCAGGCGTTAAAAATCCGTCAGCAGACTGAGACGAAGGCAGTATTTACAGTACTGCCGAAAAAAGAAACTGTTATAGAAATACCATATACTGCTGCCAGGCGCGGAGTGAGTTACATCGTTGAGAGCCGTATAAAGATTCCACGTATATTCGGTTTTGGAAAAATGGAATTAAAACAAATTGGTCCGGCAAAACATGAAATTATGATTTATCCGGATAAATTTGCTGTCCATAATGAACCGATTAAATTCAAAATAGCACAGGGATTGTTTAAAAATAATGAATCGCTGTATAACGATCCGCTTTTAACACTCGGCAACAGGGATTATATGGAGATGGATTCTTTCAGGGATATTAATTGGAAACAGACAGCAAAAACGGGACGGCTGCAGTCGAAAATTTACGAGAAAACGACTTATACCGAATGGTTGATACTGGTTAATCTGCGCTCTGAATCTGTTTTTGCTCCGCTTGAAAATATTGAAATGATATTTGAAAAGCTGAGTTTTTTAACTGGAGAAATAGCAAAGGAAGATATTACGTACAGCCTGATTGCGAATATGAAAACTTTTGATGAAGGCAGTTATTTTAGAATTGATGAATTAAATGGAGTCAGGAGCTACAGACCGGTGCTTGAAGCACTGGCGAAAATTAAAACAGTTACTTTTACAATCGCGTTTGAACGTTTTTTAAATCATGTGAGACTATATGAAAAAGTACCGTCGCATATTATTTTTACCGGCGAGACCGATGCACTTATCGATAGAGAGCTTACGTATTTTTTACATCGGGGCATTACAATATACCAGCTGAATGAGAACGGGCTTGAACGCTACGGAAGTAAATCGGCTGCGGCTAAGGCGGTGAGGAGATGAACAGAGCAAAGTATTATTCTCAGTTTGTATTTTATTTCATAGTGGAAATGTTCGTACCGATTTTTATCGGAATATTGATTAATATTCATAACACCACGTCACATTCAAGTCATGCGCTGACGCTCGCTGGCGTTCTTTTAGTGATGCTTGTGCTGAGTCATATTATCGCAGGAAGATGGCAGTTATCCTATGTTTACTTTCTCGTGCCGCTTGGAATTTTACTGCTAATGATATCCGGGTCATACTGGCTGACTGCCTTTTTAATAACAGGTTTTGCAGTATGGACGCTTGAACAGCTGCACGATAATATTAACAATCATTATAATGATAAAATGCTGATGATTATGCTTGTGCTTCTTATTATAATTAATTTGATTAATTCACCAATTATACAAACGCATCATCTTCTTATTCATTTAACTGCTGTCGGCATGTTTGTTTTCTACTTTTTAGGAAGAATTATTATGCTGATGGCGGGAAGCGGATATCGTATTAATTCGCGGCTCAAAATATTTGTGCTGTCGTCATTCGCATTGTTAGGAACAGCAGCGTTATTCACCGCTATATATAAGTACGCAGTATTTGGTCTGCAGGCAGTATTTATCTTATTATTGAACGGATTTATTATGCTGATGAGACCATTTTTCTCATTTTTAGAAACGGTAGAGTTTAAGTTTCCCAAGATGGAGCAGGAACAGATGGAAGTGAATGAAAGCGGCGATGCAGTAGAGGAGTCATTCGAAGGGACTGCTGCGCTGAGCAATGTACCAGTGATGACTATTCTATTAATACTGCTTGCTGTTGGTATTACTATCTTTCTAATAATGTACTTTAAGAAACGAAGCAGTCTGGAAAAAGAAGGCTCGGAAGCTGCAGTTTACAAAACGGTTGTTACAGACAGCAGCCTTGAAAATCATAAAGAAGACGGGCCGGCACTGCCGGACAGTAAAGTAAGAAAACAGTATTATGCATTTGAGAAGTGGCTTGCTAAAAGAGATGTTGGACGTTATCACGGCGAGACAATCGATGAGTGGGTAATGAGAGTCGGACTTAACGAAGAAATAAATAAGGAACTGCTTGAACGTTATAAAAAATACCGTTATGACAGTAAAGAATTAACAACTGAAGAGTTTGGTGAATTTAAAGAGATGATTAAAGATTTTAAAAGAAAACTCCATAGTAAAAACAATTAATCAGAAAATTCAGCCGATGAAAACGTAGTCATATTTATTTATAGTTTGAATTGTCGTATAATTCTAACAATGCCTTAAGAGGGGGGAATAAATATGATTGAACAACCATTAGTTGCAACCGTGTTGCTGTTTGCTTTACTGGCACTTGGAGAAGTGATTTCAATCTATTCGAGAGCACGTATACCTATGCTGATGACAGCAATGCTCGGTTATTTATTATTAACTTGGACAGGGGTATTCCCTGAGAATATTTTAGAATTATCTACACTGCCGGCACTCGGTGCATTATTAATCGGGCCGCTTATAATACATATGGGAACTTTGATGCCTTTAAGTATATTGAAAAAACAATGGCGCGCAGTTGTAATTTCACTGAGCGGATTAATTGGTGCACTGGCTTTAGTGCTGTTAATTGTACCTGTAGTTTTTGACTTTGAAACTGCAGCGAGCGGTGTCGGGCCTATATCCGGCGGAGTTGTAGCATTATTAATTACAACTGAGAAACTGACGGAACTTGGACTGACAGCAATGATTGTCGTTCCGGTTTTGATCGCAGCATTCCAGACACCGATTGGCATGCCGTTAATCGCGTTCTTCTTAAAACGCTATGCAGGTCATTATGTCAGTACGACTGAAGCGACAGAAGGAGAAATTGCGGCACAACAAGAAGAGGAAAAACCAGTAAGGTTTAATCTTTTGAAAAATAATATCATTTTATTATTTACAGTATTTGTATTGGCAGCAGTTGCTACAGTATTAAGTGAATGGACAGGTGTTCACTTTACGTTATTTTGTCTGCTGTTTGGTATTTTAATGCTTAATGGAAGATTGTTTCCACAAGGAGTCTTGGAAAAATCAAATTCATTCAGCTTTATGATGGTGGCTTTAATATTTGTTATCATCGGTACGATGGGCGGAATTACGCCGCAGGATGTTGTTAATAATATACCTGCAGTGCTGTTAATATTAGTCTGCGGTGTCGGTGGCCTTGCGATTGGCGGGTTTATCGCGTCAAAAGCAGTCGGCTGGCATCCGTTTAAAGGAATGCCGATTGCACTTACAGCACTCGTTGGATTCCCGGGAGATTACATTATTTGTGAAGAAGTATCACGCAGTACAACTGATAATCAGGTAGACG
>JBQDHL010000047.1:0-12681 GCA_052093725.1 Jeotgalicoccus sp.
ATGAATTTAACCTGAAATCACTTTGGGTTAAAGCGTCATAGAATATTTTTATCACAATCAATTTAAAACGGATATTTCATTTATTATGTTAGTTGTTCTAGTCTTAGGCTATACATCAAACACAGGGGGATTTATAAATGCAGTTTATCCTGTATAAAGATATACTGGAATTAATAAAAATCTTTCGGTTGAAAGACTATATTCAGGTAAGGGGATGAGTAATTTATGATTTCAATTGATAAAGATTTGGAGTTTGAACTTGGGGAAGTCACACGTGAAACACATGACTTAAATATTCCTGTCATGATTATTATTGAAGGTGCACCTGCATCGGGTAAATCACGGCTATCAAACGCACTTTATATGTCTCTGGATGCAAAGTATACAGACTTCATTGCCACACGTCCGCCGAGGGAAGCTGATTTAAGGTATCCTTTCATGCATCGTTACTGGTATCATCTGCCGAAGAACGGCAATATCAATATTCATTTCAGAAGCTGGTACTCACAATTAATAGAGTACAAGGACTATAATATTAAGCGCAATATCAATGCTGATTTTAAGCAGATTGAAGATGATATGAAGAACTTTGAAAAGACACTAACGGATAACGGTTATGAGATTTTAAAATTTTATATTAATACGGATAAAGAAGTCCGTGAGCGTCATCTTCAAAAGCTCAAGGATAATCCTGTTCTGAAATGGAAAGCTGAGGAATTTCAGAGCCGCCTGCAGCATCATGACTATGACGAAGAAATGGAATACTTTCTGCAGGATGAGACAGTTTCCCCGTGGACAAAGATTGCTTTTCATAATAAAGAGGAAGCGGCGGACATTTTATATTCCACGATTATTAACCGGTTAAAGAAACGGATAGAAGAAGAACAGAACAAGAAATCTCAGATTGACGGCAAATTCAGTTACAACTTTAAAACTGATTTGTTTACATTCGATTTTGATAAAGAAAGCATTCAAAAGAGTGAATACAAAGATGTACTGCCTGAACTGCAGGCAAGAATGCGTGAAATACAGTTCCAGCTCTATCAGGAAAAAATCCCGCTTGTGCTTGTTTATGAAGGCATGGATGCTGCCGGTAAAGGCGGTAACATTAAACGTACGAGAGCACTGCTTGATCCGACGGGCTATAAAAACAATGCTATTGGTGCTCCGACCGATATTGAGCTTGCTCATCATTACTTATGGCGGTTTGCGAAACGCACGCCAAGAAGCGGTCATATCGGATTTTTTGACCGCAGCTGGTACGGTCGGGTCCTCGTTGAACGTGTTGAAGGCTTCTCTCAACAGCATGCATGGCAGCGAGCCTATGAAGAGATTAATGATTTTGAAAAATCCCTCCATAATTCCGGAGCAGTAATTATCAAGTTTTTCCTGTCACTGGATAAGGATGAACAGCTCGAACGTCTTAAAGACCGCGAAGATACACCTGAAAAACAATGGAAGATTACAGATGAAGACTGGCGGAATCGTGAGAAATGGGACTTATATTTGGAAGCTTCTGAAGATATGGTTCGTAAAACAAATACAGACTATGCACCGTGGATCGTCATACCTGCAAACGATAAACGTTATGCCCGAATAACTGCTTTGAAGACAATTATCGAAATATGTGAAGAGTGTTTGGACGATGTAAATAAAAGAGTATAATAGAATTGTTATGATATAAAATCAAGGGGGAAAACATCAATGAAATACGTATTTTTAACAGGCACTAACAGAGGTCTGGGCGAAGCGACTGCGAAAATGTTCGGAGACAGCAAAATTATCAGCATTACAAGAAGCAGTGTAGAAGAAAACGGGAATATCCATAAAGCATTCTCAGTTGATTTCAACGATACTGATGCGATGGAGCAGTTCGTTCCTGAAATCTTCAACTCTGTAGATCCTGACGAAACTGATGAAGTATATTTACTGAACATTGCAGGTATCGTTGACCCTGTTAAAGCAGTCAGCAATTTATCAGCAGAAGATATGGTGACAAACTATAAAGTAAATGTGGTTGCGCCGACATTACTTATTAAAGGATTCGTTAACCGCTTTAAGAACTTCGGTGGAGAAAAACGTATCGTTACCGTAACGAGCGGCGCTGCACGCGGTCCAGTTGAAGGTTGGAGCGTGTACTGCAGTTCTAAAGCAGCTGTAAACATGGTGCACAGCGTGCTGAATAAGGAAAACGTCCACCAGGGCAATAACATTAAGAGCGCAGTGTTCTACCCGGGTGTTATCGACACTGGAATGCAGGAAGTTATTCGTGCATCCGATATTAAAGAATTCCCGAATGTAGACCGCTTTAAAGAATATAAGGAAACAAACAAGCTTGCGAAAGCTGAAGATGTTGCAGCAGCACTGCATAAAGTAGTGACTCTGGAAGAATTCGGCAGCGAAGAAAGCTACGATGTAAAAGATTATATCTAAATAAAAAACAGGAATAACGCATAGCGTTATTCCTGTTTTACTATATTAATATTGAGTTAAATACTCTTCTTTTTCCCATGACGTTATTTGTGCACTATACATTTTCCATTCATAGGTCTTGTTCTCTATGAAGTGGTCACATATATGTTTGCCCAGCGCATCCTGAATAACTTCATCTTCTTTTAAAGCCTTCAGTGCTGTATATAACGTCGTTGGCAAATCTTCAACATTCTGTGACTGACGTTCTTTATGCGTCATTTCAAAAATATTTTCATCTACCGGTGTCGTCAGATTTTTTTGATGCTGAATACCGCTCAGTCCTGCTTTTAATATTACTGCAGTCGCAAGATACGGGTTCGCTGATGGATCAAGTGATCTCACTTCAGCACGCGTACCTGCGCCTCTCGTTAATGGAATTCGGAGCAATGGCGTTCTGTTACTTCCGCTCCATGCGATATAGCGCGGCGCTTCAAACCCTGTACTCAGTCGTTTATACGAGTTTACTAACGGGTTACAGATTGCGGTATATCCTCTCGCATGGTCTAATAAGCCGGCCATAAAGTATCTCATTTCTTCACTCAGACCATCCTCATCATTTTCATCGTAAAATACGTTTTTGCCATCTCTGAATAACGACACATTGTAATGCATACCGCTTCCGGCTTCATCATATAAAGGTTTAGGCATGAATGTAACATGCAGACCATATTGTCTTGCTACCGTTTTAGCTACCAGCTTAAATGTCTGGATGTTATCACTTGAAGTTACAGCATCACTGTATTTAAAACTGATTTCATGCTGACTAGGTCCTGCTTCATGGTGGAACATTTCTACTTCAAAGTCCATCTGTTTAAGTGTTTTCGCTATTTCGCGACGGCATCTTTCACTTGTATCCGTAATAGAGACATCAAAGTAACCACTCGTATCATTAACGATAGTCGTCGGATTATTATCCTTATCCAGTTTAAATAAATAGAACTCCGGTTCAGGTCCAAGGTTAAATTTATCGTACCCCATATCTTCCATTTCTTTAACAACACGTTTTAAGTTACTTCTCGGATCTCCTTCAAACGGTTCATTATTGAAATTGTGAACGTCACAGATTAACCGCGCAATTCTGCAGTCTTCTTCGGACCACGGAAGAAGATTCCACGTATTATAATCAGGTTTTAAATACATATCCGACTCTTCAACGCGGACAAACCCTTCGATTGAAGAACCGTCGAACATAATCTCTCCGTCCAGTGCCTCATCCAGCTGTTCGACAGGGATTTCTACGTTTTTAAGAGCACCTAATATATCCGTGAACTGTAATTTTATATAACCAACATTTTCTTCTTGTGCAATTCTTAAAATATCTTCCTTAGATATTTCACTCATGAAACTGACCACTCCTAAATATATTTAAACATAAATATCCTCTTAACTATATAAACCCTGTTTGCATGTTTATTAAACAGAGTTTTTCTTTTTGTTTATTAGTACAGTCAGTGAAACAGTAATCAGAGCAATACTCGCAGCAAGGAGAGTAATATCAAGACTCATATAATCGCTATTATTCTCTGTATAGATACCGAAGAACGGCCAAATCAATACGAGCGGATACAGCCAGTCTTTAAAGTACAACGCTGTAATAACGCCGATTAGTGCTGCAGCTGCAAGCATAATAATCGTCCATGTGAGTTCAGTCATTCCGAGAAGACCTTCTACATTATTACTATTCGTAAATGCGAACACATTAACAATCGATGCTACAGTGACCCATGCAAAGTAAATTGATAGCGGCAGACGGTCAAACCAGTGATAGTCTGCCTTCGAAATTAGCATGTGCATTATTATCAATGTAATCAGCAATGCAAAAATAACAATTACTGACAGCAGCATTAACTGCTGTGTAAAAACGAGAATCCATATACCGTTTAACAGGAAATTGATAATCGGCCAGTATTTTAGATGATATACCGCTGTATTTTCCCAGTCTTTCTGAAAGAATAATCTTATAATCCAAATCAGCAGCAAAATATAAATAAGACCCCAGATGGAAAATGCGAATCCCGCTGGCTGGATAATCGCCTGATTGTCATCTGCTACATTACCGACGTTTGATCCGCTGGAATAATTTAATATAAGCATTACAATAAAAGCTGCTAAATAGCCTATTGCCCATTTCCTTTGTACAGTCATGTTATTCACTCTACTTTACTTTATTTATAAAAAAACGGGAATTAATTCCCGTTTTTAATCCAATAATTACAATGACAGCTCTTCACCTTCAGCATCATCGTTCATAATTTTTATATGTTCTGGTGTAATTTTCAATACTTTTAAATGAGGATTTTCTTTCGAATCAAAGAAAATTTTATCTTGCTTTTCCCACAGCCAGTCAATAGTTTTCTGATTATTAATTCTCTCTACTGTACCGCTGATTTCCACAAAAGCATTATTTTTAGTATCATCAAAGCCCAGCATTACGTGTGCCTGAGGGTTTTCTCCAAGCTCATCATATTTCGGCGACTGGTCATTCGTTTTCGCATATAATGTCAGTCCATCATTGTAAAACCACATATAACGGGCATTTGGCACATTATCTTTTGCTGTGGATAACACACCAATTTTTGATTCAT
Source organism: Jeotgalicoccus sp. (assembly GCA_052093725.1). Classification (GTDB taxonomy): domain Bacteria; phylum Bacillota; class Bacilli; order Staphylococcales; family Salinicoccaceae; genus Jeotgalicoccus. Next base: position 5,058 of record JBQDHL010000047.1, read on the forward strand.
CTAATATCTCTTCAATACGTTCAATAATTTTTGATTGTTCCACAATATCACCTGTCCCTTATTTTTAAGTCTTATATATTCAAGTACCACAATTATAAAATCTTCAATCATCTAAATGATTCCTTTTATTCATACAGGGTATAAATTACTATATATAAATTGAACAGGAGGTAATTGATTATGGATGTTAAAGCAGAAGCAAAAAAACTTGAGGGTTGGGAATTAAAAGAAGAAAAGCTGATTAAGAAGTTTAAATTCGAGCGTTTCTTAGATGGTATTGAATTCGTCAATATGCTGGCACAGCAGGCTGAGAAAGAGCAGCATCACCCCGGTATCAGAATTAATTACACGACAGTTACGGTAGTGTGGACAACATTCTCCACAAACGAACTTAAAGAACGTGACATCGAAGGTGCGAGGGCAACAGATAAAATTTTTGGTTAAAATTACGGACTGCCTGGTCTCCAATGAACCTGGCAGTCCTGTTTATATCTATGTATTTTAAGGATTTGAATATATGAAATATTTAAAATCAGGGACGGTTACTGGGTTAGTTTCAGGCATGTTTTTATTTATCGTCTGCGCAGTGATTGAATGGTTAACTCCTATGGAACTGATGACTCTGCTCCTGAACGTGGATTTCATGACGGAAATGAATCTTCATATCGGTATAGAAATTCTGTTCCATCTCATCGTGTCGATTATGGTTGCCGTTTTACTTAAATTTATATTTGATAATTTCAAAAGATTTTATATAACGTCATTAGTGTTCAGCTGGATAGTCACGAGCCTGCTGTTTTACGTGCTTGATTACTTAAGTATGATGCATATTGAACTGCAAGGCTTACTAGGTTTTACTGTATGGACACTTATACATTTTTTCTATTTCATTATTATTTTTTCACTGCATAAAAGAGGATACTAACACTGCTGAGGAGGACATTATGAATAAGGAAGCCGCGCCATTATTAAAAGATGTGAAGCAAATACGCAGACAGGTAACTGAAGATGGAGAACAGATTCTTGAACGCTGGCAGAAAGGGAATGTGCGGGAGGAATATGTTCAAAGTCTTAAAAATCTTGCTTATTACATGGCCTTCCGCCGCCATGACCACCGTGAAATACAAAATGCTTTAATCCCCTGGGGTGTATCATCACTTGGGAGACTTGAACCAAACGTATCCGGCAATCTGGATGCTGTAATTAAAACACTCGGTTATATTACTGGAGATTCAGAGAATAATACTGATTACTTCAAGTATCCCGGTTCGGCCGACAGAAACAGTCTGCTAGAAAAAAATACTAAAATGCTGCTCGGTGACGGCAATAAACACCGTCATACACAAATTATGGTCACGATGCCCCCCGAGGCCGCGAAGGATTATGAGTTAGTTAAAAATCTCGTTGAGTCGGGTATGAATTCAGCACGTATCAACTGTGCGCACGATGATGCCAATACGTGGAAACAGATGATTGAAAATATAAGAAAAGCATCTGGAGAGACAAATAATCCATGCAGAATATTAATGGACATAAGCGGACCGAAAGTCCGTATAAAAACACTCCTCACTTCTAAAAGAAACCCTAAACTGAAAACCGGAGAGCATTTCCTGTTGTCAAATCAGGAAGCGATGCTGCTGCCATCAAAAGTAAATATAGCAATTAATACTTCCGTTCCTGAAGTGCTTAAAAATGTGGATATTGATCAGCTGATTAAAATTGATGACGGTCAGGTTGAAGCAAAAGTAACAGAAATTCAAGACGACGGATTGATTTGCAAAGTGACTAAAACGTCCAAAGCTAAAGGCATAAAAATTAAAACAGAAAAAGGCATTAACTTTCCGGAACTTGATATAAATTTAAATGTACTGACAGAGAAAGATATGACCGATCTTGATTTTGTATCAGAGCACGCAGATATCATTGCATTTTCGTTCATAAAAAGTGCTGATGATATGAAGTATATTGAAAGTATACTGAAAGATAAACTGCCTGCTGATAAACAGAATATGCCTATTATCGCAAAGATAGAAACAACAGAAGCTATTGGAGAAATTCCGAATATCATTGCTGAAGCAGCATCGGCGAGATCATTTGGTATTATGCTGGCACGCGGAGATCTGGCAGTTGAAATAGGATATGAGCGGCTCAGTGAAATTCAGGAGGAACTGCTTTGGATATGTGAGTCAGCCCACATTCCAATTATCTGGGCAACACAGGTGCTTGAATCACTGATTAAAACAGGTATCCCGACACGCTCAGAAATTTCGGATGTCGTTGCCGGCTCCCGAGCCGAGTGTATTATGCTGAATAAGGGTGATTATATCGTTGAAGGTGTGAAAACAGTAGATGATATTTTGAATAAAAGCGAAGATCATAATTATAAGAAAACAGCAATGCTCCGAGCATTGAATATTTCCAAATCAATGTTCGAATAAAGTAATTGCCGGCAGAGAGTTGTGTTTGTATGCGTAAGCTTAAGGAGTTTCTTAAATACTGCATGATTGCAGCAGTCGGGGGAGTTCTTGATTTACTGCTGTTTATCATGCTGTACACATATACAGATATTAACATTCAGTTAGTAAATCTGATAAGTATGTTCACAGGTGTCACAACGAATTTTATATTGAATTATCATTTTAATTTTAAAGCGGAAAGTAAGTTTTTTAAACGTTATTTTTCATTTTTAACTATCGGTGCCGCTGGATTTTTAATCGTCGCACTGCTTGTCTTAATCTTCGCTCAAATAATGGGATGGAATGCCATCCTTGTTAAAATTGGCGCGACGATGTTTGCTACAGTTATTCAGTATTTTTTAAATCGTTATATCTCATTTCGCAGATACAGAGTTTAATAAGAGGTTCTTATTTTATAATGCGTAATTTCTTTAATTCTTCCACTGTCATGGTGTAAAACACATGCTGATACTGATTCATATTAAATTTGCCATTATGGTGCATTACAACATCGCGCTTAAGCTCGGGGGGGTTCATTTTCAGTACATTTAACTCATCCGAGTCATAGAATAACAGTGAGGTATTTGATACAAGCGAAATTCCGAGACCGTTATTTACCATATTATAAACCACTGCCAGGTCACTCAGTTCCATTACAGGAGAAATACTCACTTCGTTAGCATTTTCCAATTCGTTAAAAATTCTTCGACATGAATAGTGTTCATTCATCAGTACCCATGGATATTCTGCAAGTTTTTCTGAATCCATGTTTTTAAATTTATCTGTATAAATAATATTAAACCCGTCTTCGTAAAGATAAGTCATATTATCTTTCTTATCAGTCGCATCGTAGTCAAAATAAAGATCTAGCTCTCCTTTTTCTAAAAGAGACGTCGACAAATCGAGAGTATAAAAAACGATCTGAACATTTGGATAAATGCTTTTAAACTGAATCATTACGTTTGATATTAAGTCAGTAAGTTCACCCTGCATCACGCCTATTTTCAGTACCGAATCACTATTATTTTCCGGAATTAGATTGCTAATCGTTGTATCCAGCTCTTTTTTCAGTTCGGAAATTTTACTAGAAAGCGTTTCTCCTGCCGTAGTCAGTATCACTTTTTTAGAATTCCTGTAGAAAAGTCTGACATTCATTTCTTCTTCAAGGACATTGATTTGCTGACTGAGTGTAGGCTGTTTAATACCGGCTGCTTTAGCAGCTTCTGAATAATTGAGTTTATGAGCAAGTATGAAAAAATAATATAACCTTTTATACGACATTTTTTTCCTCCTTAAAGCTTTGACTATAGTTGTATAGTTTGATTCTGTTCATTTTAAAATTTATATTGAAAGAGAAGGGAGAAGATAATATGATTACAGATTTAGGTAATATTAAAGTACCGGACAGTAAGATTATTACGGATGCACAGGATCTTGTTCACGAATACGGCAATGAATTGATTTGGAATCACTCAAACAGGGTGTATCTGTTTGGTGCAGTTAAAGGTGATCAGGATAAAATGAATTATGATCATGAACTATTATACATCAGTGCACTTTTTCATGACCTTGGCTTAACAAAACAGTTCAGCAGTGATGACCTGCGTTTTGAGGTTGACGGTGCGAACGCAGCACGCCAGTTTTTAAACACTCATAATATCACACCTAATCAGGTTCAGCTCGTCTGGGATGCGATTGCACTTCATACAACACCCGGTGTTGCTGAGCATAAAGAGAGTGAAGTCGCACTTCTTTTCCACGGTGTCGGCATGGATGTAATGGGAGATAACTTTAACCAGTTCAGTGAAGATATCAGAAAATCTGTCATCCAAAAGTTCCCTAGAAAAAATTTCAAAAATGACATCATTCAAGCTTTCTATGATGGTATTAAACATAAACCAGAAACAACATTTGGCAATATGAAAGAAGATGTTATCAAGCACTTCCAGCCGGACTATGCGAATGATAATTTCTGCACATGCATTCTCCATTCAAAATGGGACAGTTAAAAGCAATTAAAAACCTCGAAACAACACATTTATAATGTATGCCGTTACTTTATAACGTTAAGTAATGTTTCCAAAAATGGCCAACTTTCCGCCGGAGCGGTTAAAACTCCGGCGGATTTTTTCATCTGTAAAATGTATGCGTTCACAAAACCTACATAAATTTCTTTAAATATATAAAAGTTATCATTGGTTATTCTCTTGTTTTAGATTAGAATAGGTTTTCTGATGACATTTTCAAACAATGGAGGATAAGATATGGAATTAAATTTAGTTACATCATTATTTTTAGCAGTGATGGTTTACCTCATCGGTGCTTACTTAGTTAAAAAAATACATTTTTTAGATAGATACTCTATACCTGCACCAGTTGTCGGCGGTCTTGTTTTTGCAATATTTACATTGATAATGCACACTGCTGATTTTGTTACAATAACTGTTGATACTTCATTACAGTCTTTATTTATGATTATATTCTTCACAACAGTCGGTCTTGGCGCAAGTTTCAAACTGATTAAACTTGGTGGAAAATTACTTGTTATTTATCTGCTTGCAGCAAGTTTTTTATCGATCATACAAAATACTTTAGGTGTTTCTATAGCGAGTATGCTCGGCATAGATCCGCTGCTCGGTCTTATGGCGTCTTCTCCAGCAATGATAGGCGGACACGGGGGCGCTGCTGCGTTTGGTGAAACAATTGATGGTCTCGGGGTACAGGGGGCAACAACTGTAGGTATTGCTGCAGCTACGCTGGGGCTTATTGCCGGCGGTGTGTTTGGCGGACCGGTAGCACGCTTTATGATAAACAGACATGGTCTTAAGAGTAATGAACCTAAGTTTGAAGCAGCTGACTATGAATTTGATTCTGCACCAAAAGAAAGCAAATTCACGATAGATCAATTCTTTGTTTATCTTTTAATCATTACATTTGCTATGGCACTTGGAACGTATATCGGCGGCATCTTCTCCGATCTAACCGGAGTTATTCTGCCTGACTATGTAGGAGCAATGTTTGTCGCAATTGTTGTCAGAACATTATTGGACGCTACACAGGACAGAGTTCCATTTGATTTTGATACTAGAATAAACGACAAAATCGGAGCAGTTTCTCTAGGGTTATTCCTGTCATTTGCTCTAATGAGTATAAAACTTTGGGAACTCGCAGATCTGGCACTGCCGATTCTGCTGATTGTCTCTGTTCACGTTATCGTTATCATTCTCTATACGATGTTTATCGTCTACAGACTTCTCGGGAAGAATTATGATGCGGTAGTAATGATTAACGGACTGATAGGAAGCGGATTAGGTGCTACACCTACTGCAATGGCTAATATGGATGCAATTACATCTAAATTCGGTGACTCTAAGACCGCCTACTTAATCGTACCGGTCGTTGGGGCATTCCTGATTGATATAATTAACATTCCTGTTATTGTATTCTTTATAAATTTATTCAGTTAAACACTAAAAAAAGCCGGGATTCTCCCGGCTTTTAATATACACTTTTTTTGTTCTGTTCAGTTGCTCTGTCCCGTAACTCGTTGTAGTAAAGTACGCTTGTCATCGCGCCTTCATCAACCATATTTGCATCCCGTACCTCATCCGGCTTTCCAAGATTAATAATATAGTCATCATCCGTCCACTTATACACTGCACCTTTGATTAGCTGTCCAGCTTCTGTTTTAGATGCATAAAGTACTCCTGCTGCGAGCCCGGCTCCAATAATAAACTTCGTCCGCTTACGCATAATACATCCTCCTAAAAAAATAATTCGCAACCACCTTATTTTACCTATTCCCGTTTTAGAACAATTCATGCGACAAAGACAGAAGTTCATTAAAGAATGTGAATCGGACTCTCCGATTCACCCTCAATATTTATTGCTGAGACTGCACTCCCAATGCAGAACCATTTCTGTTTTTATCCGTTGCTCCTGTATATTCTCCCGTTTCAGAGTTTACCTGTATAGAGCTGACATTTCCGATAGATTCCGATTCATCTGCAAAGTTATGTCCCATTTTATTTAATTGGTTAATTACATCTTCTGATACGCCTTCCTCAAATCTGTATGACTCAGAATCACTTGTAAATATTCTTGGTTCATTCACTGCTGAATGCACATCAAGATTGTACTCATACGTATTGATTATCGTCTGCAGCACCGATGTAATAATCGTTTGTCCGCCGGGCGAACCAACAGTCATTACCGGACTTCCATTTTCAAAGACAATTGTTGGAGTCATACTGCTGAGCGGACGTTTATTCGGCTGTACTTCATTCGCACCGCCCGGTTCTGCATCAAAGTCCGTTAATTCATTATTAAGCATGAAGCCGTATCCCGGAACCATGATTCCCGAACCGAATACCTGCTCAATAGTTGTAGTGAATGACACTACATTACCGTATTTATCTGCTACAGAGTAGTGAGTCGTCTGTCCGTCAACTTTATCGTTCGGCTGTTCGACTGCCGTTACATTGTCTGTACCGGGCTGATATTCCCACGGGTCTCCCGCTTCAGGTTTTTCATTCACACTGCTCAGGTTGATCATTGAGCTGCGCTTATCAATATATTCCTGATTAAGCAGTCCTTCAACCGGCACATCTACAAATTCGGGATCTCCTGCATATTCCGCACGGTCAGCATATGCAAGATGCATCGCTTCAGCCATTAAATGATATTTCTCAGCAGATTTAATATCGTACTGTGACAAATCAAAGCTGTCGAGCATTCCCAGCATTTGCAGCATGAACACACCGCCGGAACTTGGAGGAGGCATAGTAGCTATATCGTAACCGTTAAATTGTCCCCATATCGGTTCATCCAGAGCAACTTCGTAAGCAGATAAGTCCTCTACAGTCATAGAGCCTCCAAATTCCTGGACGGCACCTGCTGTCGCTTTTGCAATTTCACCATTATAAAAAGTATCGATACCGTTATCTTTAATTAAATTTAATGTCTTCGCCAGGTCTTCCTGAACAAGAACATCCCCCTCAGCTAACGGTTGTTCTCCGTTGAATAAAACATCACTTGCTGCAGTTCCCTGCAGTTTTTCAGCGTTATCAGCAATTTGGTTCGCCAGGAAGTCATCAATTGCGAATCCTTCTTCAGCTATTGAAATTGCGGGATCAATTAACTCCGTCATTTGCAGGGTTCCCCATGTG
>JBQDHL010000048.1:0-12424 GCA_052093725.1 Jeotgalicoccus sp.
AGCATAGCAGGCACCAGATCTTTAATTTGATCGATATGCGGGTCATTACCGTATGCAATAATACATTTTTTTACTTGTGATGCCATTTCCTTAAACGCATTCACTACATCTGAAATATCATTAAAGTAGTCAGGGTGATCAAAATCTATATTTGTAATAATCGCATAGTCGGGATAATAGCTCAGGAAGTGACGCTTATATTCACACGATTCAAACGTAAAATATTTACTTTCCGGCATACCGAAACCGGTCCCGTCGCCAATAAGATACGTCGTATCCACATCACCGTTCATCACGTGTGCAAGAAGACCTGTCGTCGAAGTTTTGCCGTGTGAACCGGTTACACCGATAGAAATATAATTGCTCATAAAGTTCGCTAAAAACACATGATAGCGAATGACTTCATAGCCCATATCACTAGCTTTTTTAATTTCCGGATGGTCATCTTTAAATGCATTTCCGGCAATATATGTCATCCCTTCAACGATATTTTCTTCGGAAAAGGGTAATATTTTTATACCTTTTTTACGAAGGGGACCTTCTGTAAATACTTCGTTTTCAATATCAGAACCCTGCACTTCATGACCGATGTCAAAGAGAACTTGAGCAAGAGCGCTCATTCCCGCACCCTTTATTCCGATAAAATGATATTTCTTCACGATTACACCAATCTTTCATCGATTATTATGTTTTATGTGATCAAACACACTTTGTTTTACTGTTTTATTTACCGTCCCGATTGAAATCCGGTTCGGTTTGTTGGAAGTAGGAATGACAGCAAGTGCATCATTGCCTTCTGTCAGTTCATCTGTACCGCCGACTGTATTGTTGTCTGCATCGTAAAATGCGATTTTAGTCTGCAGCAGCTGTAAAAGTTCATAGCGGATGCCACTGTCAGTGTTCACGTAATTTGCAATCACATGTATACCGAGAGGTTTACCCTGTTTTAAAATCTGTATCAGGGAACGTACGGCCTCCGGATTTTTATTCTGCAGCAATGCTGTAAGATCATCGATGACAATTACTAATGTCGCTTTTCTGGATTCGAATTTTACACGGCTGTTATAACTTTGAACATTTCTTACATGTGCTCTTCTGAACTGTACACTGCGTTCATTCAGTTCATGCATAAACATTTTCAGTGCATCCGGATCTCCCGGCGACACTCTGTCACCGAACGAATGCGGTACATCAAGATAGTCGTCATATTTGTCATCATCAGCTGCGATAGCGATTTTTAAGTCATTAGAGCTATGGTTCATCAATAGAGATAATAAGATATTATCAATAACACTCGTATCATAATTAGGCTGATTGCCGTAAATTAAAATGTGTCCTGCTTTTGACAGTTCATAGCTGAAAATTTTATCGTCAACTGTTTTTCCGATAACAAATTTATAATCACTTTTACGCAGTTTTAAACTGCTCGCTTCAAACAGCGTGCGGAATGTTATCGGACGTACATTCTCAAGCGGTACTTCAAGACCGATATTAGACGTACCGATGAGCGGACTCATGATACGCAGTTCGTCGAGGCTGAGCTCTTCTTTCAAAGCTTCATTTAAACGCGGTATGTTACTGACTCTGAACGCACGGTTCAGTTTCACTTCATAACGGCCGATAATGCCGTTTGACGTATAGCTGATAACCCGTCCTTCAACATTCAGCTTAATAAACGCTGCATCAATTTTTTCCCACAATGCCTTATCCGGCTCTTTGTAATTCGCAGCCTGTGCATTTCCAAGCATATTTATACCCGGCTGTGTAGCATTCGGGCCAATTCTCTTGCCTGTTGATACCTGTTGTTTTTCGCGCAGTTTTTCCTGCTTTGTCCCAAGCACACTCAGTGTATCCCGCTGCTTTTCTCTTGACGGTGATTTTTGCTTGACCGTTTCACCATTAGCTTTCTGTGCATCTCTTTTTTTCTTCAATGCCGCAAGTTCTGCACGCTGATGCTGTTCTTTCATTTTTTGTTTATCTTTGCGTTTTTCACGCTCATTCCGTTCACTGACGATTTTATCGACAATTACAGAATTATAATTTTTAAATTTTTCAAGATAAATTTCACGCTCATCCCGCTCGGTACGTTCCGGCTTTTTCGAACCGTAAACTGCCGATGGAACCTGGCGTGCTTTTGAAATAGTCATTCTCGTCGGACGTTTTACCGACGGTTTAGGCGCATTGTATTTCGTTTCCCGCTGCGGACGTCTGACATAGTCAGGCATTGGGTCTAACGGCGTGATTGATTCCTGTCCGGCATCGTCAGAACTGTCGATATCAAGAGGGAATTTAAATGATTCTTTACTTACATCTTTATCGTGACGTTCTTTATTAAATTCTCGCTTTTGTCTTCTTGTCATTTAATCTCACCTTTATCCGACCGGGAATGGTTCACCGACATTGTAGCTGTCGTCTAAGACGTAAATACCTTTTACCCCGTCATCTTTTAAGTTAAGCTCTTTTTTAGAACAAATCATACCATTTGAATCTACGCCACGCAGCTGTGAAGGTTTAATATATAATCCTTCCGGCATAATAGCACCGACACGTGCGACGACTACTTTCTGCTCTGTATCAACATTCGGTGCACCGCAGACAATCTGCAGTACTTCAGTACCGACATCTACTTTAGTTACGTTCAGTTTATCAGCATCGGGATGTGATTCTTTCTCTATAACTTTACCTACGATAAATTTAGGAGTCAGATCGAATTCGAGTGCTTCGATTCCATTTTTCTGAAGCAGTTCGTTAATTCTTGGCACCATTACTTCATAGTCATCGAGGTCAAGTTTCAAATTACTGCCGGCATTAAATATATTTAAACCGATTACTTCATCGCCATCTTTAATCAGAGTAATATCACCATTATGCTCATATGATACTTCCTCCGTCTTTCTTAATGTTACAAACAATACATCTCCAACGTTTTCATTGTATGTGAGTCTCACACTATTCACTACTTTCTTCACTATTTGTTTTTATTATTATAATTTCGCTGCTTACCCAGTATAAATACCGGCTGCAGTTTCGTACCGTCGTATGAAAAAGACAGCGAGGTAATCGGTGTCAGTCCTTCTGCGAAGTACTGCATCATCATTTGCGCCATAACATCATAGCCAACATTATTTTTACAGTCGGCAATAATCAGCACGTCCTGGTGCGGCAGACCTACCAGCATTTCGCCTTCTGTCTGTCCGAGCATTTCATGCAGAAAATCCGTATTTAAAATACGGGACGAGTCGTACCCGTCGTTATGGTTAATGAAGTAAAAATCATTATCCTGAACCGTTTGTTTTTTAATTTCAACCGGCAGGTTTTTTAAGTTGTTCGCCGCAAGCACTTTCATATCATCTTCAGACATGCCAAGAGATTCGAGGAGTGCTTCATCAATCAGGCGGTAACTCTTATCAAAATCAATCGCATAGTATATATTCGTCTCATTAGTATGCGGCGTAATGATAAACTTCTCGCCTGCTTTAGATTTATCAGGAAAACTTGTTGCACGGACAACAGGATAAATTGTCGCTGTTTCCGCATCGATTTTCTCTTCGCCCATACGGCTTATTGATTCATCGATATAATAAACAAGTTCATCTATAATTTTATCATCATTCTTCGCTTTATTCAGTGCTTTTGATAAAGCAATTGTAATTCCCTGCCCGTTATCCGTACGTTCCACGCGCAGTTCTTCTTTTTCACGATCAAATTTATGTGAAATGTCATTTCTTTTTGCAGTGATTCTCTCAATAATTAAATCACGCAATTTATATATATTCATGATTTACCTCCTATGTTATTTACCTAAACTAATAATTTGATCGCCCTGTTTAATGAAGCCGTAAAAGCTAAACAGCTTATAGAATATCAGAGTTACAATTAGAGGTAAAACGATATGAAACACTAATACCAGGACAACAGTGGACGTAGACAGTCCCATCGTTTCAATTGCCATGATCTGCCCAACGAAACCGCTCGTTCCCATACCTGCACCGGCTGCGTTGTTTTCCATCGGGAAAAATACAGTCATAATCGGTGCAATAATCGCACTCGCAATTACCGGAGGCACGATAACAAACGGGTTTCTTAGAATGTTCGGCACCTGCAGCATCGATGTGCCGACGCCGATTGAAATAACACCTGACACACCATTATCTTTGTAGCTCATCGCAGCAAGCCCAACCATATGGCAGCAGCAGCCGATAACAGCCGCTCCCGCTGCGACGCCGTTTAAATCGAGCATTAAGGAAAGCGCAGCACTGGACAGCGGTGCTGTCAGCGTAATGCCGAAAATAACACTCACAAGAATACCCATCATAAACGGCTGCTGCTCAGTCCCGAAGACTATAATATCCCCGAGCCCTGTCATCACACCGCCTACTGCTTCACCGATTAAACCGGCAAGCAGAAGACCGATGATTAAAGTTAACAGCGGCGTCACGATGATATCGAGTTTCGTGCGCTGCTGATACAATCTAGCAACTTCAATAACTATTAAACTCACGATAAAACTCGCAGCTGCTCCGCCTAAGTCATAAGCGTGCTGACTGACCGCAAGAACTGAAAAAATAACGAGTGGCGGTGATTTCAAACCGTATGCAATAGCAACCCCGATAGCAGCACCTGTTAAACTCTGTGCTGTATCACCGATCACTGACAAGCTGCTTAAGAATGGTACGTATTTTGCAATCGTATTGATAATCAGACCGATTATCAAAGTGCCGAATAAACCGAGTGCCATAAAACTCATCGCTTCTATAAACCAGCGGTGTAATAGTTTTTTCATGGCTTATCCTCTAATTCTATCAACTGTTTCATTATTTACATTTTTAATCAGCGACGTCAGTAAATTATGAGCATGGAAATAATCTTCATAATTAATAATAGAGTTCGCTGTGTGAATATAGCGTGAACAAATGCCTATTACAGCTGACGGCACACCGTTGTTTGACACGTGTATGCTGCCTGCATCCGTGCCGCCCGGCGAATGGTAATACTGATATTTAACATCTGATGCCTTCGCTGTATCGAGCAGAAACTCGCGCATTTTCGGCGCAAGAATCATCGTGCGGTCAAACAGACGCAGCAATGTGCCCTCGCCTATTTTCCCGAGGTCATCTTTTTTACCCATCATGTCGTTTGCCGGTGAACAGTCAACGACAAATGCAATGTCAGGGTTAATCATGTTAGCACTTGCCTTCGCTCCGCGTAAGCCCACTTCTTCCTGAACATTTGCGCCGATATACAGGTCGCAGTCAAGTTCAGTATCTTTAAGTGACTCAAGTGCTTCAATTGCAATCAGACAACCGTATCTGTTATCCCATGCTTTAGCGAGTAATTTTTTCTCGTTTTTAAGAACCTGGAAATCGACTTTAGGAACGATTGAGTCACCAAGGTTAATACCCATTTCAAGCAGTTCTTCTTTTGAATCCGCTCCGACATCGAGCAGCATGTCTTCAATTTTAGTTTCTTTGTTTTCGCCTCTTCTGAAATGCACAGGGACACTCCCGATGACACCTGTAATTTCCTCATCAGCTGCTGTACGTACTGAAAAACGCTGGCTTAACAATACGTCCGTTGGCCATCCGCCAAGCGGTGTGAATTTAATAAAGCCGTTGTCAGCAAGTTCTGTAACCATAAACCCGACTTCGTCCATATGTGCCGCAACAAGAACTTTCGGTGCGTTTTCCTTTTTGCTCTTTTTAACAGCAAAAATGCCGCCTAGACCGTCCTGAATAATTTCATCAGCATATTCCGACAGTTCAGCCTTCATATAGTTACGGACTTTATCTTCAAATCCCGGTGCTCCATGCAGTTCTGTTAAAGCCTTCATTCTTTCCAATGTTTTTTTCGACAGTTCCATGAAAATACCCCTTTTAATTGTTATTTATTCAATATTATATGTTAAACTACTTCATAAGGAGGATGTACATATGAAGCGTAATTTGATTGTATTTACATTGTTAGCTGTAACGGTTATCCCGCTACTAGTATGGTTAGTACTGCACCGCAGAGTTGATACTAAGAAGATTGTCGACAATCTGCATCTTCAATTTGAAGACATCTCTTTCATCTCGCTCGACTATCAGGCAGACGGTCAAAACCGTTTTGGTTTAAACACAAACACGGTAAGCGGTGTGCTGCACATCGGCAACGATGAAAACACGGTGAAATATAACTTTTTAGCAGATCCTTATACAGCTGAAATCATGGAGATTACTGTTCAGTAATCCCCATGTTTTTTTATTTGCCTAAATGTTCAAATGTTTTTCTAATACGCTCTAATCCGTCTTCGATACGCGTTCTGCCTGATGCGGCATTAAATCTGAAATGCTTGTTTTCTTCATCCAGATACAGCTTGCCCGGTGATACGGCAATCCCGCCGACTTCCACCAATGCTTTATGAACTGTATCAGCGTCCAGACCTGATTTTTCAAAACTGATCCAGCCGAGATAAGTCGCTTTAGGAATATCAAATGATAAATATTCGGACAGGTGTTCATCAATATAATCGCTGATTAACTGGAGATTTCCTTCAACATGTTCGTTCAGCAGATCGATCCATTCACCGCATTCCGTATAAGCTGCTTCAATCGCAGCAAGTGCGAGGCTTGACGCCGTGTTGACATTATATCTGCTCCCCATTGCAGTTGTAATATCAGACGTTATTTTTCTATCTTTTGTAATAAAGTAAGAGTGCGGAATACTGGCTAAGTTAAATGACTTTCCTAATCCCGTCGTTATAAGCACCGGATCATTATCCTCGATAATTGATGCCACCGATACAAAATCTTCTTTTGGTCTGACAAAATCCATATGAATCTCATCGCTGATCAAATATACGTCATTGTCAGCACATATTTTTTTAATTTCTAAGAGTTCATCTTCGGTCCATACTTTCCCAGTCGGATTATGCGGACTGCAGTGAATATATAAAGTTACATCTTCACGTCGGCAGAGGCTCGTGAACTCATCAATATTTAAAAAGTATTCTTTTTTCTGCTCATCGTAAATAAGCGGTGTCTCCACTATTTTACGGTCGTTTCCTTTAATTAAATTCGGAAAAGAATTATAAGATGGTGTCGTTAATATCACACCGTCTCCTTCGTTTGTCGTCTGTCTCATCACTTCACCGACAGTATATAATACCGATGCTGCATAGTGAATATCATCTTCATTTAAAGAAATATTAAAGCGCGTTTTCCACCAGTTTTTAATTGGTCCGTAAAAACGCTCATTCTGCCACATTGTATAACCGAAAATCCCGTTATCAAGACGTTTTTTAATCGCGTCCCTAATCACTTCAGGCGTTTCTATATCCATGTCCGCAATCCAGAAAGGTTCAAGTCCTGTAGCTCCGAATAAAGCTTCAGTGCCATCGTACTGAACACTGTATGTACCTTCTCTTGACGTCGTTTTATTGAAATCGAACTGTGTCATTATATTCCCCCACTCCAAATGTTCTGTATCCTTATATTTTAACATTCTTTAATGGATAATACACGAATAAGAAAAAGCACCTCTCGTTAGAAAGATGCTTGAATCCAGTATATTTTATGCCCGCGCTGCGAGAATTTCTCTTCATACTCAGTGCGGATATTTTCTTTTGGCTCATCGTTGTGGACATCGAGATTAAGGTTATCAAATTTCATGCCGTATGCGTTCATTGACATCAGGCTGAATTCGAATAAGCCTCTGTTATCTGTCTTAAATTCCACAATTGAATTTTCTTTTAACAGCTGTTTATAACTCGATAAAAAGTTACTGTGTGTCAGTCTTCTTTTCGCATGACGTGTTTTCGGCCATGGATCTGAAAAGTTTAAATAGACTTTATCGATTTCATCCTCGTTAAAGTATTCCATCAGTTTATTTGCGTCCAACAGCAGCAGTTTCACGTTTGTCAGTCCGCTGTCTAATACTTTTTCAGTAACGCGGATCATAACATTTTTATCTATTTCAATTCCGACATAGTTAATATCGGGATTGTTTTCAGCAAGTGTTGTTACAAACGTGCCCATTCCTGTACCTACTTCGATATGAATCGGCTGTTCCGTGCTGAAAAAGTCTTTAATTCTTTTACTGTACGTATTGTTTACATCCACAATATGGTCATTTGATTCTAAATAATCAATTGCCCACGGCTTATTGCGCATTCTCAAAAATATTCACTACTCTCAATTATTAAATAAGTCGGTCTTTGTCGATGACTTTTGATAAGAATAAAATCCATTTGTTCATCTCTGTAAAGCGTTTACGGTCTTCGTACCATTGAATCATCGTGATTGCCTGAACGAATGTATACCACTTCATGCGGGATCGTAAATCATTATCGAGTTCAACACCGTAATCTTGAAGCCAGCTGTCCCAGTCATTGTGGTCGACGTACGGGTATAAAATCATCCCGAGGTCAATTGCCGGGTCTGCGATCATAGCGCCTTCCCAGTCGACTAAAAACAGCTCGTCCGTGTCGGAAAGAAGCCAGTTGTGATGGTTAACATCGCCGTGGCATACTCTCAAATCAGCAGCGTCAATTTCAGGCACTGCGTTTTCGAGGTATTGGATTGCATTTCTAACGACGTGATGGGCGTTAACTTTCGGAGATAAGGAGGACTGTATTTTATTAAGTAAAATTTCCGGCATCATCGGTTTCATACCGAGACGTTTTAACATCGTTAAGAGCGGTTCTGATGTGTGTATCTTACTCATCAGCGCTGCGACCCGCAGGCTTCCCATATCTTCACGAGTCAACTCCCGGCCATTTTTCCAATGCTGTGCTGTTACCACTTCGCCCGTCTCTATTCGTTTTGTCCAAACGAGTTTCGGGACGATGCCTTCTGCGGATAACGCCGCTAGAAAAGGGCTGGCATTTCTTTTAAGGAATAATTTACGTCCGTCCTGCTCTGCTTTATAAGCTTCACCGGATGGACCTCCCAAAGGATCTAATTGCCAGCCGAGTTGATAGAAATGATCCAATTCTTACACCTCGTTTCATCGTTCAAATAAAAATTTGCGCTATAATATTGAATTTGATAGCGCAAATTTAGTTCATGTTTTAAATTTTATCGGGTTTAATGTTTTATTTCAAGGACAAAAGATGGAATACTTTTGCCAACTGTATGTTAGTACACAGTAACTGTGATGTTGTTCAGATAAATTATCATGCACTAAATAAAATGTTGTTTAAAGTTAACTGAGTGATGTACTAATTCTTACGCTCATTTGTTTGCCTGACGGTCTAATTCCTGGCAAAGAAGCAAATGTTAGTATAACAGGTTTTCCGGCTTCTGGGAATAGATGATTTTATTCTTTATGATACTCTATATCCGCTTTTCTGCTCTTCAAAAATATCTGTTATTATTCTCTGCTCTGAAATAGTAATTGTTCATTTTATGTGTAAATAGAAGATTTAAACTTCAGTTTTTACCACGCATGTATTGTATAAAGCTTCAAGATAAATTGCTGTTGCAAGCATCAGTTCATCAATATTCATACGCTCATCTTTCTGATGCATCGTATCTGTCGTATTACTGAACATCGCACCGAATGCAACGCCTGTTTTAAGCGTACGTGCATAAGTTCCCCCGCCGATAGTAAATGCTTCACGGTCATCATTCGTGTGCTTACGGTAGCTTTCCAGCAATGTTAACACCAATGGATCGTTCTTATCGACGTAATGTGGTTTCTGATCACTGATATCTTCTATCGTAAAGCCTGTTTCTTTAATCATTTCTTCCAGATTTTTAATTCCTTCATCGAAATCAAGACCAAATGGATATCTTAAATTAACACCAAAAATACCCCCGTCAACTTCCGTATAGTTAATCATTCCGGTATTGACGCTGACATTGCCCATCTCTTCGTGATGATGAGCCATGTTAAACTGTTCTCCCGTTAAATTATCGGTAATATAATTTTGCGCAAAGCTGACAAACTGTCTGCCGTTCACATCCAGTTCTACTTCTTCAAGGAATTTTAACAGTTCAGTACCGGCATTAATGCCCTCTTCAGGCGTTGAACCATGTGCGCTTTTCCCAGACAGTTCAAGTTTTAAGAAACCGCCGTCAATTTCATATTTCCCTGTGTTTCCTGTTTTGCGGATAAATCCTTCATACGCCTGAATAATAGAACTCATTTGTGTGAGAACTTTTAATTTTGCTTCCGCAGACTCCGGCACCATGTTGTAGCGTTCACCGGAAATAAATGCTTTTAATTCAATATCGCTGTCGATATACTCATCGTCAAGATTGGACTGCACGATATTAAACGACGTAATTCCTTTTTCACCGTGAATAACCGGAAACTCAGCATCCGGAGAAAAACCTGCATCAGGCATTTCTTCACTTTTGAAATAAGCCTCCGTACACTGCCAGTCTGACTCCTCATCTGTACCGACAATCAGACGGACACGCTGGTTAAATTTATATCCTTCGTTATGTAAAATCTTCAGTGCATAATACGCAGCCATTGTCGGCCCTTTATCATCCTGCACACCGCGCGCAATGATTTCATTATTAGCGATAATCGGTTCAAAAGGCTCGGACGTCCAGCCTTTACCTGCAGGAACAACATCCACATGCCCTAATACACCAAATAATTTTTCACCTTCACCAAACTCGATATGACCGGCAAGGTTGTCGACAACTTTCGTCGGCAGACCCGCTTTTGCACCAAGATCAATCATAAATTCAAGCGCCTGTTTCGGGCCTTCACCGACAGGTGCACCTTTAACCGGTTCCCCTTTTACACTGTCAATAGACAGTAATCCCATTAAATCATTAATTAAATCATCTTTATATTGGCTTACTAAATTTTTCGCATCCACTTAAATCAGCTCCAGCAATAGATTTTCTTCCATTATATACTTTTTAGTCAATTATTTCAGTTTGTGCGGGAAAGAATTCAAAAGCAAAACAAAAAAGAAGCCGCGTCTGAGGTGCACCCCTAAAGTTGAACTCCAAAATTCAACTTTAGGGGTGTTTTTCTGTGTATAAAAAATATTCAATAGAATTTAAAATCAAAGTGGTGAATGAGTATTTGAATGGTGATGATGGTTTCCATAGATTGGCAGGTAAGTATAATATCGGACATAGTCAAATCAAAATGTGGGTCAATCAGTTTGAACAAAATGGTGTTCAAGGATTGACTGCAGGGATGACAAGATCAACTTACACCAAATCGTTTAAACTTGAAGTTCTACAGTACCGTATAAAAAATCATCTCTCGTATAGAGAGACAGCGAATGCCTTTGACATCCCCAATCTTTCAGTGATTGGACAGTGGCAGAGTAAGTATAATCAATATGGTATTCTGGGTTTAGAAACCAAACCGAAAGGCAGGCCGTCTAAATCAATGAATGAAAAACCATCTAAACAGGAAGAAAATAGATCAGAGTCTTTGAATGAAACCGAACGTGAAGAACTGGAACGCTTAAGAGTAGAAAATCGTAAACTAGAGGTCGCCATAGCGCTAGAAAAAAAGTTACAATCCTTAGCTCAAGAGAAACGAACAAAGAAATAGTCAAAGCGATTATAGAGTTAAGGGAAACAGGTCTCTATATGCTTAAAGAGCTACTTGAGGCTGCGCATATCGCAAAGAGTGTATTTAAGTACTGGAATGACCGTTTACCAGAAGAAAATAATAAGGATACAAATGTGGTCCAAGCCATCAAAAGTATCGTCATTGAAAGCAAGGGCAGATACGGCTATAGACGGGTCTGCCTGGCTCTGAAAAATAGAGGATTCGTTGTGAATCACAAGAAAGTGCTGCGCTTGATGCGACAGTATCAGCTACTTTGCGCAAAGTTTACACATAGAAACCGTCAGTATAAGTCATATAAAGGAACAGTCGGTAAAGTAGCTAAAAACAAACTGTCTCGCCGATTCAAAACGGATCGTCCCTATCAAAAAGTATTGACTGATGTCACTCAATTCAATATTTCATCATCAGGAGCAAAGCTTTACTTGTCACCATTTATGGATGCGTTCAGCGGTGAGATACTGTCTTACAAAATCGGTCGTGCACCCACACTAGATATCGCTGTAAAACCCTTAGAAGAATTGATTGAACAGCGGCCGAAGTTAGACTATCGGATGACGATTCACTCGGATCAAGGTTGGCACTATCAGCATAAAAAGTGGGTCAGACATCTTAAGAAACATAAAACATTTCAAAGTATGTCTCGAAAAGGAAATTGTTTAGATAACGCTCCAATGGAGAACTTCTTTGGGTTGCTTAAACAGGAAATGTTTTATGGCCAACAATTCATGACATATGCAGAACTTGAATCTGCGATCCATCAATATATCGATTTTTATAATAATGATAGAATTAAAACAAAATTAAAAGGCATGTCTCCTGTAAATTACAGGAAACATACCTTTAATAAAATAGCTTAGTCAAAAAGTTCAACTTTTTGGGTTCACTACAA
>JBQDHL010000049.1:0-12378 GCA_052093725.1 Jeotgalicoccus sp.
GATTTTTAAAAACATCAGACGGTAAAATATAAACGCAATAATATTTAAATATAATGCACAGCCTAACAGAAACAGGCAAAGTGAGATAAAAACCATTGCTTCAGAAAAATCCGTACTGTCTGCTGCGAGAGTACCGAGGACGGAAAGTGACTGAGTCGATACGACAACGAGCAGCCATCCGCCGTTCACTGATTCATCGACTAAAGGTTTCGCTTTTTTAATAATAATCAGAGTAAAGAATGTATACATCAAAATGAGCCAGATTATTAAAGCAGCAATCCAGAAGATAAATCCGGTCTCATCCATATTTTTAATAATAACAAACTGGCTGCCCAAAACTCCTGAAGCGGCGATTAATGTAAAGAATCCGGGACCCTTGCTGTTATCATTTAAATCCTTCAAAAAATCAGCTGTATTAAACAGTAATCTTAACCCGTTCAGTACGAGCAGCAGCACAAATAGACACACGTTAAAATACAGCAGTATTTCTGCTGCTGTGGGAATATCTAAATACCATAAGGATAATGATAAAGCACCAGTCGCCATGACCATGGCAAAGTAGCCTGGATATAAATGACGTGACTGGCGCTGTAAAAATTCAATCATGAGTTTCACGCTTTCTTCATATAAATAAATTCAATTTCATTAAAAGTTATTCTTCTCTTTTCTCAAGCTGGCGTTCACGCGTTTCCTGGATTAACCAGGGGCTGTCTTTTTCTGTTTCGAGCCGTTTATTATCTTCTTTAATCCGGTCGAGTACAGTTTTCATTTCTTCATTTTCGAGCAGATAGTTTTCCTGTTTCAGCCGCTGGAGTTCGATTTCTTTATCGAGATACTGTAATTTAATCTTTTCCATACTTCTTCTGTGGGAAAGATAGTTACTAATGATGCTGGAAGTGATACCAGCAAGGATAATAATGAGCAGCCACATAGTAGACCTCCTAAAGAATCTTATTTAATTTCTCCGTCAGCATAGGGAATGAACTCGCCGTATACATATTCACCGTTCTCGTTCATATATTCCACCTGACCGTAAGTCCATACTCTGAAATACCCAGTTAAGCCGTGATGAATATTCTCAAAAGGTACTTCAAAGTAGCCTTCCTCTGCGTTTAATACAGGATCTTCAAAACTGATGAGCGACATATCGAGTACGTTTATGTCGTAATAAGCTGAAATGAAATTCATAACATTATCTTCGGTTACGACTTCAGTATTGGTGGTATGAGCGGGATAAATCAGGCTGATGTTATCATCTTCATCACCTTCAACTGCGATGTAGAAGTTGGAATCAGCAGCCGGCTGGTACGTTAAAATTCGCACAGAAGTACCGGTATCTTCAGGCGATAAATCCTGCGTCGGTTCACCGAAAGATTCGATGATTTCATCTAAAGAAATATCCTCCACGGGAGTGATTAACACTTGTTCCACAGATTCGTCATGGAGAGTGTATCTGACGCCAATGTCGTTAAACACATCGTCGACGGGAATATCATCTTCATCCGACGGCTCTCCTAAAACAGCGGTCACTTCATCTTCTGTCATGCCGCGTTCAACACCGCCGTAGCTGTGGTAGTAATAATTGTTTAAATAATCCTTGTGAAAATTGGGAGAAAGAATATCGACATTTCCGGTGCTGTCGTAAGCCGGTTCAAGTTCAGGTTCTTCAGGTTGTTCTTCCTCTGCGGCATTATCCTCTGCAACATCTTCCTCATCCGTCGCTTCTTCAGCAGTTTCCTCTTCATCTGCTTCCGGCTCAGGCTCCTCAATGGGTTGAGCGTTGCTGCAGGCAGCAAGTAGTAAAATAAAAAACGATAATAGTAGTAAACGCATTATGAACACATCCTTATCTTTAGTATTGGTGTGCAGGTGAATCTGTAAACGTATTATCTTAATTTAAATTATACAGTAAATATTGTAATGAGTTAACTAGAGGAGGAGATATGATGATTTCTTCATTTTAACTCCAAACAGATTTACTCGTTCAAATATATTTTATTGAGGTCATGAAATGTCACATTAAATACTAATAAACTGCACAGTTTCTTTAAAAATTTAATTTAGGCTAAATAATTAAGGGTGGAAATATAAAATAAATAAAATATTGAAGATAATAATCTGAAAAGATAACACTGTAAAAGGATGTGAGATTATGAAGAAAAAGACAAGGAATATTCTTAGAATCAGTATTATAATGAGTGTCATTATTTTATTAGGAGTCACCTTGTGGTTCAATTTCACTTCTGATATAGAAACTGTACAAGCAGGAGATAAGGCAATAGATTTCCAGCTGGAGACGTTGAATGGTAATCAAATACAATTGTCGGATGTGAATTCAGAGAAGGGTGTTATTTTGAACTTCTGGGGGACGTGGTGTAAACCTTGCCGTGAAGAAATGCCTGATATGAACCGGATTTACAATGAAGGACATGAAGACTATGAAATCATTGCCATAAACGTTTCTGAGGATGAGCAGCAGATTAATCAGTTCTTATTGAGTTTAGATGAAAAACTTAGTTTTCGAGTTGCACTGGATCGTAACCGAGATGTAACTAAAGCGTATCAAGTTGGTCCGTTGCCGACGACAATAGCAATCAACAAGAATGGCGTAATTGTGGATAAGAAAGAATATCAGTTAACCGTAGATGATATTTACAGCTTTGTGGAACAATCAACTTCTGAATAGGATGAAATAGTTTAGGAATTATCCTGATTTATTTAAAAATTTTAATACGAATGGAGTGTTTTTTTGGGTAGTGAAATGACTTTCTTCCTGGCATTTGGAGCTGGATTTTTAAGTTTTGTTTCACCTTGTGTACTTCCGGTATTTCCTGCCTTCATCTCTTACATAACAGGAATGAGTTATAATGAAGTAGAAAATCAAAAATTTAATGCACGGGCAATATTACATACACTATTCTTTCTTATAGGGTTCAGTCTGTTTTATATATCATTGGGCTTTGGAACGTCTTTTTTGGGTGGATTACTTATTGAACATGCGAATTTTATTAGACAACTGGGCTCAATCCTGATTATTATATTCGGACTCATCATTACAGGTGTTCTTAATTTTAATTTCCTTATGAAGGAGAGGAAAATACAATTTAAGAACAGGCCTTCCGGTTTTTTTGGTTCGACTTTAATAGGTATGGCATTCGGTGCCGGATGGACACCGTGCAATGGCCCAATTATTGGCGCTATTTTTGCAATGAGTGCGAGTGCGCCAAACAATGCTTTAATGTTAATGATTGTCTATTGTCTGGGTTTTGCTATTCCATTCTTTATTTTAAGTTTCTTCGTATCTCGTACACGCTGGATGTTGAAATACTCTAATATCATCATGAAAATTGGTGGAATCACAATGATATTAATGGGTATTCTTCTTTATTTTGATGGATTGACTCAGATTATAATTTGGATGCAGCCGTACTTTGGAGATTTTCAGGGTTTCTAATAATGAGTATATAAAAATATTGATAAAATTAAATGTCAGGGAGAAATGTAGATGAAAAAGTATATAATGCCAATTTTTCTAGGTGTAATATTTATGTTAGCAGGTTGTAGCGATGACTCAGTATCAAACGAATCAAATATTAAAGAAATGGTTACAGAATTAAGTGCTAGTAATATTGTAGAATCAGCATCTATTAATGATGAAACACTTATTGTTGAAGATGATGGAGATGAGAATGTCTATAACTTGCCGGAAGATGAGTTCTTTGTGTCCATTGCACCTTATATCTCTTATACACACCCATGTGAATTTCATAGCTTAACTGGTTGTCAGGGAGAGATGGTAAATGAAGAGATGGATGTAAAAATTATAGATGAAGATGGAGAAGTTCACGTTGACGAAAAACTTACAACACTTGAGAATGGATTCTTGGACTTTTGGCTGCCGAGAGATAGAAATTATACTTTAGAAATTAATTATGATGGAAAAAAAGTTGAATCTGATTTCTCAACTTTTGAAAATGACAGTACCTGTCTGACAGATTTACAACTTAAATAAATTTGATTAAATGCAGATATTATAACGCGATTCAGTGTTATAATATCTGCATTTTTAATGGATAGTTTCTGCACATGCATTTTTTATAATAATTTATATAGATATTTGACAATGAACGATTACGGATGTAAACTTAAACTGATTAAACGACTACAGTTGTAAACGGTTAAATTTAATAATTTAGGAGGAATAGTATGAAACAACCAAATGAACATTCTCAACACAATCATCATAATCATGGAGAAAGTAACGAGTCTCATGATCATAGTAATCATGAGCATGGCGGACACGACCACCACGGACACATGGTAACAGAGTTTCGGAATAAGTTTTTTATCATTATGATATTCACAATTCCAATAGTACTGCTATCTCCAATGATTCAAAACTTCTTAGGTGTGGATTGGCAATTTAGCGGAGACATTTATATTGTGGCAGCATTGGCTACATTCGTTTACTTCTATGGAGGATGGCCTTTCATCAAAGGTGCTTACGATGAACTGAAAAACAAAGAGCCGGGTATGATGACATTAATAGGAATGGCGATTTCCGTTGCTTATTTTTATAGCATGGCGGTTGTTTTTGGATTCAATGGGGAAGAAATCTTCTGGGAGCTGGCAACTCTTGTACTAATCATGCTTCTTGGGCACTGGATTGAAATGCGCTCTATTAACAATGCTTCCAAGGCGCTGGAATCTCTCGCATCATTAATGCCGGATACGGCAAATCGTCTCACTGAAAATGGTGAAACAGAAGAAGTGCAGATTGATGATATTGAAGCAGGAGATTTACTGCTGGTCAAACCCGGAGAAAAGATGCCGCTGGATGGAAAAATTGTGAAAGGAAAATCTCAAGTTGATGAATCTATGCTGACAGGTGAGTCCGTCCCTGTCGAAAAGTCCATTGATGACGAGGTCATTGGCGGTTCAATTAACAGAGAGGGTTCGCTCACTATTGAAGTAGAGAAGCTTATGAACGAATCTTACCTGACACAAGTTATAGACATGGTCAGAGAATCTCAACGTACTAAATCTAAAACACAGGATGTAACTAACAAAGCAGCCAAATGGTTATTCTATATCGCTTTAGCTGCCGGGATTATCACATTCATCGTATGGATAGTTATTGGAGCTACTGTAGATACTGCAATCATGAGATTGGTCACTGTTTTAGTTATCGCTTGTCCTCATGCTTTAGGTCTGGCGGCACCGCTGGTAATCTCAGTGTCTACATCACTTGCTGCAAAGCACGGACTGTTAATCCGAAAACGTCCACAGTTTGAAAATGCGCGGAAAATTAATGCTGTGATATTCGATAAAACCGGTACGTTGACTGAAGGAAAATTTGGCGTTACAGATATACAGACTTTCAATAATATGAATGAAAATACGCTTTTAAGTTATGCAGCAACTGTGGAAAATGACTCTGAACATCCTATTGCGACAGGTATACTCAATGAAGCTAAAGCAAAAGATCTTGAATTTCTTGAAATGACAAATTTCAATTCAATTACTGGTGTTGGAATTGAAGGTACAATTGATGATAAACAAGTCAAAGTAGTAAGTCCGGGATATGTACGTAAACAAAATATCGATTTTGATGATAAGAATTTCGAAAAATGGTCACAACAAGGTAAAACAGTCGTTTTTCTTCTGGTAGATGAAGAACTGGCAGGTGCTGTTGCACTCGCAGATAAAATTAAGGAAAGTTCCAAGGAAACAATTGACCAGCTGCATAAGAGAAATATTAAAGCTATAATGTTAACCGGAGACAATCAGAAAGTGGCAAATTACGTCGCAGAACAAATTGGGATTGATGAAGTTTATGCTGAAGTAATGCCCAATGAGAAAGCGGAAAAAGTGACAGAAATTCAGGAACGCGGGTTAATTGTTGCAATGACGGGTGACGGCATCAATGACGCGCCTGCATTAACTAAAGCGGATGTTGGTATTGCTGTTGGGGCGGGTACGGATATTGCTATGGATAGTGCAGACATCGTTCTCGTAGACAGTAATCCGAAAGACATTCTTGCAATATTCAGCTTGTCTAAAAGAACGTATAATAAACTGTTACAGAATCTGATCTGGGCAACCGGATATAACGTGATTGCTCTCCCGCTGGCGGCAGGAGTGCTTGCGCCCTGGGGTATAATACTCAGTCCGGCTGTAGGAGCAATCCTGATGAGTCTCAGTACAATTATTGTGGCAATCAATGCACAGCTGCTTCACAGATTTGAAGTAGAATAACATAAAAAGATTTGAAGTAAATAGATCACAGATGTAAAAAGAGAAATAAACCAGAGGTGAGAGTATGACCAAAACAATGGATTCAAATATCACAGACTCTGAATGGGAAGTAATGCGGGTCGTTTGGGCACAAAACAAAACGACGAGTAAAGATATTAGAGATATTATAGAAAATAAAAAGAATTGGAAACCGGCCACGACCAAAACACTTATTGGAAGACTTGTTGATAAAGGTGTATTAAACACAGAAAAGGACGGCAACAAATATATTTATTCAACTAATTTAAAGGAAAGTGATTTTCTCAAAAGTACACTTAATCAAACTTTCGATAATATATGTAATAAAGATGTTGGAAAAATTATTGCAGATTTAATTTCAAAATCAACATTAAGCTTTAAAGATATAGAAGAATTGGAGAAAGTATTAGAAATGAAAAAAGAGGATGCAGTTGACGAAGTGACGTGTAATTGTGTTCCAGGTCAATGTAATTGTTAATCAGCATTAAACAAAATTAATGAATTTTAAAAATAGACAATAGTTTAATTCGGAAAATATAGAATAAATGCCGGCAGATTCTAATTGAATTTTTGCCGGCATTTATATTTTTTCTCAATGGACAATCAGTTCGAAATTTTATTCTGCAGGTGCCAATTCACTTTCCGTGACCCATTTATGATTCTGAACTTCTTCTTCAGTATCAGTTGTAACGAAATCCACCATATAGACAGTCGTTTCTTCGGCGGAATCAATCGTAGCCGTTGCACCTTCCATTCCCTCCATATGTGATGCGTTCATTGTTGATTCATCACCTGGTTCCATTGGCGTCTCTCCAGGGTTTTCAAATTCTTCATGGACGACCCATTTATGATCTTCTACTGGATCTCCACCATTTGCCGGTGTGTACGAGACAGTATAGATAGTTGTATCAAAAGCACCTGAAATTGTTGCTTCAGCACCGTCCATTCCTGGCATGTGTTCAGCTTCAATCATTGCCTGGCTCCCAACTTCATAAGTTGGATTATCTGCTTCTTCCAAATCTTCAGGTACTTCACCAGAGCTGGACATCTCTTCAGCAGAATGCTCCATGTGGTCTCCGGAATCGGATTCCATCTCCATCTCGTCTTCGTGCCCCTCTTCATTTTCACTATTACCGCATGCAGTCAGTAAAAATACGGCGAATACGGAAAGGAACGCCAATAACATTTTGTTTTTCAACATAAATATAACCTCCATTTGATTAATTCTATTCAAAAACTTACCCATAATATTTGCATTTTATATGCAGATTCAAGGGAAAAGAATGTATTTAACTAAATATATGAAATTATATCTTCAAGAAATCTGCATCAAAAATCGATATTTTAATCATAAAATATATAGAACAGCGTATTATTCACTATGAGGTAGGTTACTGAATATACCAATAATAATCTAAACAACGAATCATTTATAATAGTTTATGTGATATAAAAATATGTCAGAGTGCGGGGAGGTTCTTATGTTCAATAAATTAGCTTTGAAAATAGGGTTATTGTTTTTTCTGGTGATTCTTACTGTTGAAATAATATTATTTTACATACTGTATACAAACTTGGTCACTGATCGTGTGGAAGAAGTAATGGGAGATTTGCTGGCACGGGGAAATACTCATAGAGATGTATTGGAAGAAAATTTTACAGAATCGACAATGAATCATGTTTCTATTATGGAGTCAGAATCAGATTTTATTGTAGTGATAACAGATGAAAATGGAGAGGTCATCACGAGTTCTGATCCGGTTGCACCCGAAATGGTTTCAGACATCGAACATACAGATTATGGTGAAATACCCCGGGCAGGGGCTATCCTGAAATCTAATTGGTCAGAAGAAAAATATGTATCCACAGATAGTCCGATTACCTTTAATGAAACGCATAGCGGACATGTCTTCATGTTTGCTGGAAGTGACAGCATCGAGCGAATTATTGACCATCTCAGCCATAAGTTTTTATTAGTCGGTTTGTTGAGTTTGTTTCTGACTGTGATCACAGTATTTATTCTTTCCAGAGTTATTACCCGCCCGATATTACAGATGAAAAAAGCGGCCGAGCAATTAAGTAATGGAAATCATCATGTGGAATTATCTGCACAGCGAAAAGATGAACTCGGAGATTTGGCGACTTCAATTAATCGGTTATCAGAAGACCTGGAACGCTTAAAAATTGAGAGAAATGAATTTTTAGGGAGTATATCTCATGAACTGCGGACGCCTTTAACCTATATGAAAGGATATACGGATATCATCAGCAGAACCAACATATCAGCGACGGATAGAGATAAATACATTAAAATTATCCAGGAAGAAACAGAGTATTTAACATATTTAATTAAAAACCTGTTTGAGTTAGCACGAATAGATCATAATGAATTTGACATCAAAAAAGAGAGAATAAAGTATGCTGATTTAATAAAAATTGTTATAGCGCGCATTCGTCCGGCACTTGAAGAAAAAAATATAGAACTTATTTTTAACTGTCCGGATAATTTCATTCTTATGGCAGATTCAGAGAGAATGCAGCAGGTTCTATTGAATATTCTGGATAATGCAATAAAATATACGCCTGAAGGCAAACAAATCACAATAGAAGCGAGCCAAAACAAAAACAAAATTTTTACGGCTATTTCAGATACAGGAGAGGGTATTTCTGAAAAAGATATACCGTTTATATTCGAACGCCTGTATCGTGCTGAAAAATCAAGATCCAGGGCAAGCGGGGGATCTGGACTTGGTCTGGCCATCGCTAAAGAAATTGTGGAATTGCATGATGGAGCTATTTGGGTGGAAAGCACACCGGGCAAAGGAACTGCTTTTATCATATCTTTGACGACGGAGGGTTTAGATGAAAAAAGTATTGCTGATTGATGATGAAGAGAGAATGCTGGAACTCCTCGAACTATATTTGAAACCATATAGTTATATTTGCCGTAAGGCTTTAGGTGCGAATGAAGGTCTCGAATATATCAAAGAAGAAAAGTTCGATATTATACTTCTGGATGTTATGATGCCTGAAATGAATGGCTGGGAAGTATGTAAAAAAATTCGTGAATACTCAGATATCCCCATCATTATGGTAACCGCACGGGAACAAAAAGAAGATATAGTGAAAGGACTCAAACTGGGTGCAGATGACTATATAACGAAACCTTTTGATGAAGAAGAGTTAGTTGCAAGAATAGATGCATTACTGCGAAGAACAAAACCTGTTAACCAGATTGAACTGGATGGGTTGTTATGGGACGAAGACCAATTTGAATTATCGTATAGACATCAATACGTAAAATTGACCCCAAAAGAATTTTCGATTATCGGATTACTGATGAAAAATCCAGGAAGAGTATTTTCGAGAGAGCATTTAATTGAGATGGTCTGGGGTTTTCATTCTGAGACTGAAGGACGTACGGTGGACTCCCATGTGAGGAATATGCGTGAAAAAATACGGGAATTGGGATTTCCGATAGACGAATACTTTCATACAGTATGGGGAGTGGGATACAAATGGAACAAAAAATAGAAGAAATGCCATGCGGGAATTCGTATCAAACAGACTGAAAAAACCAAAGAACAGGTGAATCCTTTTGGATTCACCTGTTCTTCACTTCACTCAATATTAAGCAAACATCTTCATTACGCCGCCTGCGACGGCTAGGTCAAAGTAGCCTGCACCAACGCACTTGTAAATCGTAATATCTGTATCGTTTTCACGCAGATATCCTTTATCGTATATATCAGCGAGTGTGCCTTTGATATCATCCCAGCTGATAATCCCCGCTTCAACTGCATCGATTAGTTCACCGGCTTCGTCTTTCACACCGTCCATATCGTCGACATAGATATGATCTGCACGTTTAATTGCTGCCTGATCCATTTCTTTCATCTCGTGTGTAAATGAACCGACGCCATTAACGTGGGTACCTGGTTTAAGCAGCTCACCGTTGTAGACTGGTGTCTTGCTCTGCGTTGCACAGTTGATAATATCGCTCTGTTCAACGAGTGCATCCGTATCTGCCACAACTTCGATATCTGCCCAGATACCAAAGTCTTCTAAACGTTTTTTAAACGCTTCTGCTTTTTCTGCAGTACGGTTATACAGAAGAATTCTCTGGATGTCGCGGACTTCAACGACTCCTAAAATCTGTTCGAATGCCATATTGCCTGTGCCGATAACGCCTAATGATTTTGCGTCGTCTCTTGCCAGTTTATCAGTAGCAATTGCCGTCATCGCACCGGTACGAAGTCTCGTTAAGTACGATGCATCCATCGTCGCTTTATGGGCGCCGTCTGTCAGGTCCGTGACTAAAATATTTCCTTGTGTTGTCGGCAGGTTTTTATTAGTCGGGAAAATCGATACTGTTTTAATAATCGATACTTGCTGCGTTAAGCTGATGCATGGCATATACAGCATAGAGCTGTCTTCACCTGCAGGCAGTACTGTGCGTATTGATTCAACGATTTTATCCTCGTTGTAATCTTTTAAAATCGCGTTAACGTCTTTAATTGCATGGCTGATCTTATATTTTTCTTCAATTTCTTTGTCTGTCAATATAATCAATGTCTTCACTCCATCTAGTATTATTCAGCGTTCATTAATCTGTCTTCTTTATCCTGTGCATTTTCACCACGCATCGCGAGCACTGCAATCAGTGACACAACTGCTGTCATTACAATGTACAGCGATACCGGAATGCTTGAACCATCGAACTGGTTCATTAGGAATGCAGCGATTAGCGGTGCAGAACCACCTGCAACGGCGGCACCAATTTGATAACCGAGCGTTACTCCAGTATAACGTACTTCTTTACTGAATGATTCGGAGAACATCGTCCCGAGTATTGCTGTAATCGGTGGCCAAATAACAACAAGCCCGATGAATGTTGCTAAAATTACGAGCATCGGCTCATGTGTATTCACGATAAAGAAGTACGGGAATGCGTAAATCAGCATCGCGGTTGCGCCAATCAGGAACATCTTTCTCCGTCCGACTCTGTCGGACAGACTGCCCATAACCGGAATCATAATCGTCGTGAGCACAGATACCGCCATAATAGAAAGCATCATAAATTCAAAGGATACGTCGAGACTGGATACGCCGTAACCTATGATGAACGTCGTAAAGATATAAAACGGTCCGGTTTCAACAAATTTAGCTCCAGTTGTAATAAGTACTTCTTTCGGATGCTTCTTAAAGATTTCAACAATCGGCAAGCGTCTGACTTCGTTCTTCTCAGCTGCTTCTTTCTGCATCTGAACAAATGCAGGTGTTTCATCGAGTCCTTTACGAATTAACAGCCCGATAATAACGAGCAGCAGACTGAAGATAAATGGAATTCTCCAGCCCCATGCGAGGAACATTTCTTCAGGCATTGCCCATGTGAGCAGGAAGAATGATCCGTAAGCGAGAACGAGACCGATAGGAATACCCATCTGCGGGAAACTTCCGAACAGCCCGCGCTGCTTTTTTGGTGCATATTCAGTAGCAAGGAGCAGGGCACCGCCCCATTCTCCGCCGATGCCGAGCCCCTGTATTAATCTGAACAGGAGTAAGAGCAGCGGTGCTGCAACACCAATTTGTGCATATGTAGGCAGTAAACCGATTCCTGCGGTTGCGATACCCATTAAGCTTAAAGTAATAATTAAAGTCTTCTTACGCCCGACCCTGTCCCCGACATGTGCAAAGATGACTCCCCCTAAAGGACGTATAAAGAATGATAAGGCCAGACCGAAATAGGCCAGTATGTTCGACAGGAACGCATCGTCGGTCACAAAGAACTGTGTATTAAAAATAATACTTGCGACTGCTGCGTACAGGAAAAAGTCGAACCATTCGATTGATGAGCCGATTAAACTTGCTGATAATACTTTTCTTCTTAACTTTTTATCCATAGTAAACCTCCCCCTTAAGTCTGGCTATAGATTAGCACATATAAAAATTCATTAATATAAAAATTAAAATATTCAGGCAATATAAAGATAATTAGTATTGAGTTGATTTATTTACTGAACTGGCTTAAAGTAGATAAGTAAGCAAATTACGATTCCGTAGCTCAGCGGGAGAGCGCTTCGTTGACATCGAAGAGGTCGG
>JBQDHL010000050.1:0-1899 GCA_052093725.1 Jeotgalicoccus sp.
ATTAATGAACAAAAAACAGAGTCGGAAGTGAACGTGGAATCACCGGAAATCACACCGGATGAAGCGGCGACTGAAGAAGTAACACCAGAATCAACACCAGACGTAAATACTTATAATAATGATATAGAGACAAATACAGAGAATACTGAAGAAGAAACTGTTGATGACAGCGGTGGGGAAAATGAAGAAACCGCACCGATACTGCAGCCGGCAGAACCTGAAGAACAGCCGGAAGAAACCCCAGTAGTGACTCCTGAAGAACCTGAGAGTAATGAAGAGACTACTCAGGAGGAGGAAGAAACTGAAGTACCTGCAGGAGAAGAAGAGACTCCTGCAGATGCGGTGGAGGGTACTGAATCTGAACCTGACAGTACACTTGAAACACCTGTGACAGAAGAACCTGATAACGGCACCGGCACTCAGCAAGGTAATATCGAGGAAAATCAGGAAGCAGTACCTGAATTGCCAATAGAGCATATTAATCCGATAGAGCCAGTTGAGCCTGAAGGTGAATCAAGTACAGAAGAACCCTCAACAGAAGAAAACACTGTAACAGAACAGCCTGAAGAAGGCAATGTGGAAGAAAATCAGGAAGCAGTACCTGAAAACAACAACGCTGAACCTGAAGCAGGGACAGAAGTTATGGAAGAAGACCCAAGTACTGTTGGGACTGAGAAGAAGAAATTATACCATTATGACTACGGAGATATTTTAAATGGAATTTCATTTAGCGAAGAGAGTATCCATGATGACTTATCCACACTGGATCAGAGAGTATCACGTGTAATGTCTTCCAAAATAATTGAAGAAAAAGATTTAACAGCAGAACAGAAGCTAGAGCTTGAAGAGAAAGTTAAAGCTGAACAGACAACATCGTATGACGCGGAAGAACTTCCGAATACGGGAGAAGCGGATTCGACTAACTATGCATTTGCAGGGTTACTGACGATATTTGGTGCAGTATTATTATTTATGAGCAAGAAATTAAAAACAGATAACTAGTAGATTATTGATATCTATAAATTTGAGAGCCTGGCGGCAAACGCCGGGCTCTTTTTATGGAAATTATAAGATGTTAGAAATATTATAAAAAATACCAACCAGAGGTTATAAGGCATCTTCGTTGTCACCTCTATTTTGTATTCAATGTTATAATATTTTTATCAGTATTATTCAATATTCTGAAATTACATACATAAACATCGGGGTGAAGGAATGAAAACATTAAATATCGCATCTATTCCAGGGGACGGCGTCGGCAAGGAGATTATGCCTGAGGCGATTCGCGTAATGGAAAAAGTCGCAGAGATTCACGGCGGTCTTAAGTTTGATTTTGAAGAGTTCCCGTACAGCTGTGATTATTATTTAAAACACGGAGCAATGATGCCTGAAGATGGTATGGATCGTCTCAGTCAGTTCGACAGTGTGTTTTTAGGTGCTGTCGGCGATGCAACGAAAGTGCCGGATCACATTTCATTATGGGGGCTTTTACTTAAAATTCGTCAGGAGTTCCAGCAGGAGATTAATATCCGTCCTGCAAAATTACTGAAGGGGATTAATTCTAAATTAGCAGATCCTAAAGATTTCGATATTGTTGTTGTCAGAGAGAACAGTGAAGGGGAGTACAGTTCGATTGGAGGACGTATTTTCCACGATGATAACGAGATTGTGATTCAGAATAATGTATTCTCGAGACGTGCAACGAAACAGGCAATGAATGTTGCTTTTGATCTTGCAAGTAAGCGTAAAGGCCTTGTGACAAGCGCGACTAAATCCAATGGTATTTTCCATGCGATGCCATTCTGGGATGAGATTTTTGAAGAGATTTCTGCCAAGCATACAAATATTAGATCAGAGTCTAAACATATCGATGCATTGGCTGCTTATTTTATTACACAC
>JBQDHL010000050.1:1999-5608 GCA_052093725.1 Jeotgalicoccus sp.
GTAACAGCTGATGGCTACCAGACACCAGATTTAGGCGGTAAGTACAAGATGACTGAAGTGACAGATGAAATTGTTAACAGATTAGGTAAATAAGTGATAGAAAAATCCCGAGTGAATTAAATTCACTCGGGATTTTTTTTGTCTTATAGTTTTTTATCGTCAATTGAGTTTAAGTAAGCATGAACTTCATCAATCACTGTTTCAAGAGAGCCTTCTTCAAACGGAGATTTCAGTTTAGCGAGTTCTACTAGAGAATTGAACGGCAGTGATCCGCCGACTTTACATAATGCTAGATAGTCAGCCCATGCGCCGTCAAAGTCATCTTTCGCACGTTTCCAGAACTGCAGCGCACATACTTGAGCGAGCGTGTAGTCAATGTAGTAGAATGGTGATCCAAATACATGACCTTGTTTGTGCCAGAATGCTCCGCTTTCAAGCGGTTCAATTCCGTCATAGTCAACATGCGGTAAATATTTTCCTTCGATTTTCTTCCATTCCTGACGTCTCTCTTCAGGTGTCAGTTCAGGGTTCTCGTAAACTACATGCTGGAATTCATCGACTGCTACGCCGTATGGCAGGAACGAAATTGAATCAGCCATATGCGAGAATTTAAATTTGTCAGTGTCTTCTTTAAAGAATAACTCCATCCATGGATAAGTGAAGAATTCCATACTCATCGAATGAATTTCAGCTGATTCATATGTCGGGAACGAATACTCAGGCACTGTCAGATGACGTGACATATAGGTTTGGAAGGCGTGTCCTGCTTCGTGTGTCAGTACTTCTACATCACCTTGTGTACCGTTGAAATTCGAGAAGATAAATGGCGATTTATAATCAGCAATCATCGTACAATAGCCGCCGCCTTCTTTACCTTTTTTAGCTTCTACATCGAACAGATTGCGTTCAGTCATGAACGTATAGAACTCATCTGTTTCAGGTGATAGTTCTTTGTACATTTGTGCGCCGTTTTTCATAATATCTTTAGTTTTGCCTTTTGGCGTTGCATTCCCTGTAATAAATTCAAAGTTACCATCGTAACTCTTCAGATTATCGAGGCCGATGCGCTGTGCCTGGCGTTTTTTAAGTTCAGTAACGATTGGTACTACATACTCTTCAACTTGCTTTCTAAACTTCTCAACCATTTTACGGTCATAGTCGATACGGTTCATACGGATATATCCAAGCTCGACAAAGTCTTTGTAACCCAATGTTACTGCGATTTCATTTCTTGTCTTCACAAGCTCATCGTAAATATTATCGATTTCTTCAAGGTGTTCACCCATGAAACCCTGCACAGCAAGTGTCGCATTTTTTCTGATTGAGCGGTCCGGGTCTTGTGTATACGGAGTGAATTCCGACAGGTTTAATTTCTTGCCATCGAATTCAATTTCCGCTGACGCAAGCAGTTTATCGTACTGTGTTGCCAATTTATTTTCTTTTTGCAGCAGTGTTTTAACTGATGGATCAAATGTTTTTAAAGCATTGTCCGATAGTTTGAAAAGCTGCTCCCCAAAACGTGCTTCCAAATCATCGCGGAATTTACTTGTCGTAATTGCTTTACGATATTTGTTAGTAATTTCAGTAAACGATGGATCATTCTCATCGAAGTAATCTCGTTCTCTGTCGTAAAACTTATCGCGTGTATCAATTGATGAACGAATTGATGCCAGCGTCGCCATCGTATCGAGATGATCAAACTCCGTGTTCAGCTTATCGATGAC
The DNA here is from genome assembly GCA_052093725.1 of Jeotgalicoccus sp. GTDB lineage: Bacteria > Bacillota > Bacilli > Staphylococcales > Salinicoccaceae > Jeotgalicoccus. The sequence goes on from JBQDHL010000050.1 coordinate 3,724, forward strand.
AGTAACCTGCGCATCTACAGAACCAGCATCATCAAATTCTGTCAGCAGTGAATCTACAGTTTTCTCAAATTGATCTAAATCCGGACGTTCATATTTAAAATCTTCGAACTTTGTTACCATAAAAAATTCCCCCTTAATGGTCTTACTTCGTATTTTAGCATAATGATTTAAAATTCTGTTATAAATATGATAGTGTGTATAGTAATATTTTACTTAGAATTGGGGTAGTATATAAGAGTAATGTTTTATGTATAAAATTAATATTTAAAGAAAAGGGGACAGACAATGAAAAAGTTTCTTATACCTATTGGTGTAGTGATTGCGGTAATTGTTATTATCGGAATTATGATCGTACCGAGATATAACAGTCTTGTAAATCTCGACGAAGAGGTTAACGAGAAAGAATCGCAAATCGAAACACAGCTGCAGCGACGCGGTGATTTAATTCCTAACCTCGTCAGCACAGTTCAGGGTTACGCTTCTCATGAAGAAGAAGTATTCACTGATATTGCTGAAGCACGTTCACAGCTTGCAGGTGCAAGTGGAGATGTTGAAGAAATGGCAGAAGCAAACAATGAAATGACAGGTGCGTTATCACGACTCCTGGCAATTTCTGAGAACTATCCTGATCTGCAGGCGAGTGAGCAGTTTACGGGATTAAGAGATGAGCTGGCAGGTGCGGAGAACCGTATAGCTGTAGCACGACAGGATTACAACACAGCGGTGCAGGAATACAACCGCAACACAAGAACGTTCCCGGGTAACATTATCGCAGGAATTTTTAATTTCGATGAAAAAGCTTATTTCGAAGCGGATGAATCTGCACAGGATGTACCGGATGTGGAGTTCAATACTAACCAAGATGATTCTGACGGTGGAGAGTAATGCAAAAAAGCTTTGCTTTTATAGCTGTTTTACTTAGTGTTTTATTACTAAGTGCACCTGTAGAAGCAAGAGTGGATTTGCCGGCACTCAATGAAAGTCATTATTTTGTGCAGGATAATGCAGGTGTACTCAGCGACAGTACAATTAATGAAATTAACGAGAAGGGTACACATCTCGAAGAAGGTACAGGTGCCGAACTGCTCTTAATGACGATGGATACGACAGGACAGGAACATCGTCAGGATTTTGCTCTCCGTGCATTAAGAGAATACGGTGTCGGTAAAGCTGAGAAAGATAACGGCATTGTTATTCTTTTGAATCTGGATAACGATAATGAATTTAATAACCGAGGTATTGAAGTACAGGTTGGTTACGGCGTTGAAGGGTACTTAAACGATGCTAAAATAGGACGAATTATTGATAATGTAGCATACGATGATTTAGCTGCGGGGAATTACGAAACGGCACTCAATAATCTGTATACGGCATTATACGATGAATCTTTAACAGCGTATGGTTATGAAGATGGTGAATTCACACGTGAAGAACCAGCTGAAGATACGGAATCGGGAGAGAACGACAGTATATTTGCAATCCTGATCCGGCTGGCGATATTTATGACCGTTCTGTATATCATTTATAAAATGGTATCAGGCGGTGGAGGTTCCGGCGGTTCCGGAGGCTCAGGCGGCAGACGCAGAAGAAGCGGCGGGCCCGTAATATTCTTCCCTCCAGGCGGGGGCGGAGGATTTGGCGGCGGCAGTTCAGGCGGCGGAGGTTTCGGCGGATTTGGCGGCGGCTCCGGCGGAGGCGGCGGTGCTGGACGAGGCTTCTAGCTGGTTGAAGAAATAAAAAAGCTCGAGAATCTTGATGTTAAGATTCTCGAGCTTTTTTTGTTATGACATCTGCTCATGCCTATGCAAGGTTGGATTCGTATACATGACGCTCGCTCATGCCTATGCAAGGTTGGATTCGTATACATGACGCTCGCTCATGCCTA
>JBQDHL010000050.1:5708-12158 GCA_052093725.1 Jeotgalicoccus sp.
CGCGTATACACACAAGCAACAAAAAAGAGCCGAAGTGCCTGAAACAGGTAACCCGGCTAAAAATCTTTACATAAACAGCGAAATAATCGCATTCAGCTGATTTTGAATTTCTTCTGCATCTTCTAAAAAGTCAGCGAAGACAGTTTGCAGAAGCACTACAAGACCGTTCATAATAATATGAACCATTATCGGTACTAAGAGACGTCCTGTAATGATATATAAGAAACTGAATACATAAGACATCGATAAATAGATGAGAATATGTGTAAAGTCAGCATGTGCGACTGCGAAAATTAATCCGCTCACAAGTCCTGCAACTAAAAATGCGAGCACTTTCTGTGCTGTGCTGTTAACAGGAATCATTTCGTAAATCTCACCGAATATTGCTCTTCTGAAAACATATTCCTCAATAATCGGACCAAATAATACAACGACTAGAATCATCCACGGAGAGTTAAAAATCATATCGACAATATCTGTCGTATTCTGACTCTCTACCGGATTGCCAAGTACGTAAATATTAATGAGACCGGCGACAATTTGTGACATATACGCCAGGAAGACACCGCCGATGATCCATACTGTGGTAATCAGACCGTCGGATTGCGGTCCGCGTTCGATTCGGTTTTTATTCTTATGCAGATTGCCGATAAGTATTACAATAACTGTGCCAAGAGTGAATGCAATAACCTGATATGGCATCAGTTTTTCAATCACTTCAGCCGGACCGAGAGAAGGGTCCAGGGCTGTGAAAATTAAGCCGATGGGAATCAGTGCAAACTGCACTGCCAAAAATGTTAGGATAATTAATAAACTGTATACGCGTCTCACGTTTAAACCTCCAATAATCAATAATTTTATCTTACATTAAAAAAGTAAAACTCAAAAGTAATACAGTCTTATTACTTGCATTTTTGACCAAATTTGATTATTATAACTATTGTTAGCACTCAATATTGATGAGTGCCAAATCACGCAATTAATTTTATAGAATTTAAGATTAATAAGGAGGGCATTTTCGTGTTAAAACCTATTGGAAATCGCGTAGTTGTAGATTTAACAGAGAAGGAAGAAACAACGAAAAGCGGCATCATTTTAACTGATTCTGCTAAAGAGAAACCGCAGGAAGGCACAGTAGTCGCAGTTGGTTCAGGACGTACACTTGAAAATGGTACACAAGTAGAGCTTGAAGTTAAAGAAGGCGACAGAGTCGTTTATTCAAAATTTGCAGGTACAGAAGTAAAAAAAGGAGATAAAGATTAATTAATTCTCTCTGAATCAGAAATATTAGCAGTAATTGAATAATATAAATATCGCATATAATTCACTTTGGGAGGCAATATAATGGCTAAAGAAATAAAGTTTTCGGAAGATGCACGCCGGTCAATGCTGGCTGGTGTAGACAAATTAGCTAATGCTGTAAAAGTAACATTAGGACCAAAAGGACGAAATGTCGTTTTAGATAAAGCATATTCATCACCGTTAATTACTAATGATGGTGTCACTATCGCTAAAGAAATAGAACTGGAAGATAAGTATGAAAACATGGGTGCAAAACTCGTTGCAGAAGTTGCAAACCAGACGAATGAAATTGCCGGTGACGGTACTACAACAGCAACAGTGCTTGCTCAGGCTATGATCCAGGAAGGTCTTAAAAACGTTACAAGCGGTGCGAACCCTGTCGGAATCCGTGCAGGAATTGGCATGGCGGTTGAGCGTGCGGTAGAAATACTGCAGGAAGTATCTAAACCTGTTCAGGATAAAGAAGCGATTGCACAAGTTGGTGCGATTTCTGCAGATGATCCTGAAATTGGCGAATACATTTCTGAAGCAATGGAGAAAGTCGGTAATGACGGTGTCATTACGATTGAAGAATCACGCGGCTTTAAAACTGAATTAGAAGTTGTTGAAGGAATGCAGTTTGACCGCGGATATCTTTCACCTTACATGGTGACTGATTCTGAGAAAATGATTGCTGAGCTGGAAAACCCGTATGTACTAATTACGGACAAAAAGATTTCAAGCATTCAGGACTTAGTTCCTTTATTAGAACAAATCGTTCAGCAGTCACGTCCGATCTTAATTATCGCAGATGACGTTGACGGCGACGCAATGACTAACCTGGTATTGAATAAAATCCGCGGTACGTTTAATGTTATCGCAGTGAAAGCACCAGGCTTCGGCGATCGACGTAAAGCGATGCTTGAAGATATTGCGACGTTAACAGGCGGACAAGTGATTACTGATGAGCTTGGTCTTGAGCTTAAAGATGCAACACTTGATTTACTTGGTAATGCGAGCAAAGTTCACGTATCTAAAGACGATACTACTATCGTTGAAGGTGCTGGAGATAAGCAAGTTATCTCAGGACGTGTAAACCAGATTAAAGCACAAATTGAAGAAACAACTTCAAGCTTTGATAAAGAAAAACTTCAGGAACGCTTAGCTAAATTAGCAGGCGGAGTTGCGGTAATTAAAGTTGGAGCAGCAACTGAAACTGAAATGAAAGAACGTAAACTGCGTATTGAAGATGCACTGAACTCTACACGTGCTGCAGTTGAAGAAGGTATTGTAGCAGGTGGGGGAACTGCACTTGTTGAGGTGTACTCTAAAGTTGCAGAACTTGAAGCACAAGGCGATGTGAAGACTGGGATTAACATCGTACTTAAAGCGCTTGAAGCACCACTTCGTCAAATTGTTGAAAATGCGGGACTTGAAGGTTCTGTTATCGTACAGCAGCTGAAACAACAGGATGCCGGTATTGGGTATAACGCAGCAACTGGCGAATGGGTAAACATGATTGATGCTGGTATCGTGGATCCGACTAAAGTAACGCGCTCAGCACTGCAAAATGCAGGTTCTGTCGCAGCAATGTTCTTAACGACAGAAGCTGTCGTTGCGGATATTCCGGACGAGAACGGCGGTCCTGATATGGGCGGCATGGGCGGCGGAATGCCGGGTATGATGTAAAATAAAACGATTGTTAAGTGGTCTATATTTAATAATAGTTAATTCATTTGTAACTTAATATGTTTTAAAGAAGGTCTTTCATGAGGTTACTAAACCTCGGGAAGACCTTTTTAAAACTCTATTATTGTAGGAAACAATAATATGAACAGGTGAAAATGTGTTATCTGACAAATCTATTTATTTATTACTGATGTAAAATGGTTAGTGAAATATATATAACAAGGAAGAGGAAATATCAGAATAAAAACTTTGAAATTGACATAATTTTATTCTCTTTATGTTTTATCCTTTCCTTTTAATAGCAGGATGAGCAATAAATTCTGTTAATTATCTATTTCAAATAAACCTAACTTTAAAGGAGCATAATTATTTATGAGTGAATATAATACAGTAGCAGCATCTAACACGGACAAGGCTCCAAAATTTGACCAATCGTCACAATCGGTTGCTTTTTCACACTACAACAACCTTTCAGCACAGCTGCCAATCGACCCGGCAACAGGGAAATTAGTTGAAGGAGGTATTAAAGAGCAGGCTGCACAAAGCTTTAAAAATATCGAGGCAATTCTTGAAAGTATCGGTCATGTCATGAGCGATATCGTCAGAATCTCTGTATTTGTTAAAGACATCCAGGATGTTGACGCAGTGGATGAAGTTTACAAAACTTTCTTCCCGACATATGTCCCGTCACGCACAACAGCAGCAGCAGCTTTACCGATGGATGCTTTAGTCCAGGTTGAAGCTCTTGTAACACACGGTGAAGGTTCAATTCCAAATGCACCACAGGCTGGAGACTTAATCAAACTGTCTAACGACACAGCTAATGCACCTGTCAGCAATTTATCTTCACAAACTGTTGCATTCTCACACTACAACAACATTACAGCTCAGCTGCCAATTGATCCTGCAACAGGCAGAATCGTTACAGGCGGAGTAAAAGCAGAAACTGCACAGAGCTTAAAAAATATTAAAGCAATTTTAGCTGGTATCGACGTACCATTTGATGACATTGTTAAAGTTAATATTTTCGTTAAAGACCTTGCAGATATGGATGCAGTAAATGAAGTTTACACAACATTCTTCCCGGATTCTGCAATTGCAAGAACTGTTGCATATGTACCGGCACGTACTGTTATCGAAGCGGCAGACCTGCAGATGGGTGCATCAGTACAAATCGAAGCAGTAGTATCACACGGAGACGGTACGCCGCCACAGGCTATCGAAGACAGACACGGTATTGTAATCAAAGCACACAACACAGAAAATGCACCGGTTGACAGCTTATCTACACAAACTGTAGCATTCTCACACTACAACCACCTGTCAGCTCAGCTGCCAATCGACCCTAAAACTGGTAAATTAGTTGAAGGCGGAATTAAAGAACAGACTAAACAGGTTTTAACTAACATTAAAGCGGTTATCGAAAGCGTTGATCACGTAATGGAAGATATGGTTAAAGTAAATATCTTCGTTAAAGATCTTGCGGATATGGACGCTGTAAACGAAGTTTACGCAGAATTCTTCCCTGAATGCACGCCTGCAAGAAGAGTAGTCGGCGTTTCAGCTATACAGGAAGATGCTTTAATTCAGATTGACGCAATTGCCGGTAATGCTGAAGGAACACCACCTGAAACTAAATAAGTTAAGATGCAAAAATGCCTCCACTTGATGTGGAGGCATTTTTTATTCCGGTAATATTCTATGACCGATTTTTATAAATATAAACGTGCCGATAAATGTCGTAATCAGCGTGGACAGTCCAACAGTTGCTGCACTAAACCAATATGGCAGACCGAGTACTAAATAAAGTGCCAGCCCAACAAACAGTCCTGCAAGAACGCTGTACTGCAATGCATTTATCCAGACATTTTTTATAAAGTAGCTTAATGAATAAGCAATTACAGATATAGTTACACCGACGAAAACGTCGATTAAGCCGAGGCTTGAGAAAACATTTGCGATACCGACTCCAAGAATCATACCTGCGATATATTTGCGGTTGAAAAATGGAATGACACACAGTATTTCACTTATTCTGAATTGAATAGCGCCTGTGCCAATAGGATTAATCACAGTCAGTGCGACATAGATCGCCGCTAAGACGGCATTAACAGTCATATCCTTAACATTCATATTACTTAATTCTCCTTAGTTTTTTTGACAGGGAGTTTGCGAACCTGTTGTTTTATTTATTGACTGATATCGTTTCTGTTATTTCACCGGTTTGGACGCCATTTTTAAATGTGCGTTCAATCAGAGAAATATTATCTTGATGATCGACCAGGACGACAGTAGAACATCGTGTGCCATAATCAAAATCAGGAATATCGATAAACAGTGGCGATAATTTCTTTTCGAGGTCGAAATCGACTCCGGTCTTTTGGACGATATCATCAGCTGCTTTCGTATCAATACGGAGCAGGCTGAATAATGCATCAACATCTACTTCCTCTTCAGATAATACTTCATCCAATTTGGCTTTTCCGATAACGACTTTCGGCCACGGTGTGTCGAGATACTCATTCGATAAACCATGTGTACCATCAGTTACACGTGAGATTTTGTTGTCATAATTATTCGTATAATAAAGCTCATCGGGATTTCCTACCAGCAGATTAAATCCTGCGTAGTCACTGCTGTAGGTGGCAAGAGCAGTCAAATACTCTTTGGGACTTTTCTCTGACAGCAGATAATTAACAATGAGTTCACCGCGTGATTTTTTAGCTTCTACAGTCATTTCTTCTGGTGTCCGGATATTAGTTAAGGCTCCGATTTTACCTGATTTTGATACAGCAAGCCAAGTGCCTTTAGCTTTTAAATCACGGCCGCCTAAAATATTCTGATGATTATCCCAATAGTGCAGGGATGCAGTTGGACGGGAATAAAACTCGTCGCGGTTAGCGGCAATAATCATTTTATATTTTTTATGCGAACCAATATTAAAATTAATAAGACACATTAAAATCATTCCAAGGGAATGTTTCCGGCGGCTTGCAGAATACTTCTACGTACTCATCTTTAGTAGGGTGTTTAATGCGTAAGTAAGTTGAATAAAGTGCAATCTGCTGACCGACTTTCGCACCTTTGTTATATTTCTGATCTCCAAACAGCGGATGACCGAAATGAGACAGCTGCACACGAATCTGATGTGAGCGCCCAGTATGCAATTTAACCTTTACCAGTGAAAAATTATTGTTTTCTGCGACCATTTCATAATCCAGTTTGGCCATTTTTGAACCGCGGTGGTTTTTATGAACGACTTTAGAAATATTTTTCTTCTCGTCTTTAAATAAATGATTCGTTAAAGTACCTTTTTTCTGTTCCAGATGATTTTCTACAACCGCATGATAGTGGCGGTCAAAGTTCTGTAATCTGATTTCGTTTGATAATCTTGCTGCTGCTTTTGATGTTTTGGCAAATACTACAGCACCGCCGACTGGACGGTCTAATCTGTGTACCAGCCCTAAATAAACCGCTCCG
>JBQDHL010000051.1:0-11995 GCA_052093725.1 Jeotgalicoccus sp.
GCAGGTGAAGCGGAATAATTTCAAAAAAATAAGAAACCGTAGCAAATCCCCATTTGCTACGGTTTCTTTATTTGTTAGTATTTAAAATCTTCTGCAGTGACTTCTTCTCCCGCAGCAATCATTACTGCCAGTTTCAGTCTTGCTTTTTTACTGTCGTAAGAACCGCCGTTCACTGCGCCGTCTTTTTCAAATTGTGAAATGCCGCCTGAAAAGTCATAGGCTACTCTCACATCACCTTCGTCGGATGCGCTCGTTATGACAACTTTAATTCCTGCATCAACCGCTCTTTTCACACCGGCAGCAACGAGGTCATTCGCATGTCCGCGCCCCATCGTTTCCATAACAAGACCTGAAACTTTATGATCGATTGCACAGTCGATAAATTTCGCATCTGTGCCTAACGCACATTTAATAATATCGACTTCAGGCAGCTCACTTTCAACCTTATATGCATTGCTGTGAGCCGGATACTGATGGATTTTGACGTCGTGTCCGTCCACCAGTCCTAAATATCCTGTGCCTCCGCCGCCAAAGCCGTCGACGTTCATTGCGTTCACTTTCTTCACGAATCTCGGCATAAATACTTTCGAGTTGAATAAGACGCTGACACCGATTTTAGCCGCTTCAATGTCTGCAGCGAGTGTAATTGCATCCTGCAGATTTGCATATGCATCCGTACCAATTAATTCAGGACCCCGTTGTGAGCCTGTAACAACAACAGCCTTCCCTGCCGGAATGACCTGACTTAAAAAATATGACGTTTCTTCCAGTGTATCAGTACCATGCGTAATAACGACGCCATCCACATCATCATCACTCAGTGCTTTCAGTACAGCGTCTTTTATCGTTATCAGATTTTCAAACGTAATTGCACTGCTCGAGACTTTAATGATTTCCTCCACACTGATATTAATATCATCGTGCAAATCAATTTTTTCTGCCAGTTCCTCTCCGGTAATCAGACCTGTCTGCTGCAGTCCTGTCACCGGATCGCGTTTGCTGGCAATTGTACCACCTGTTGTCAGCAGTTTAATATGTGACATAAATATCCCCCTTATGTAATACTTTTTAATCATTTCAAGTATAACAATAATCTTATATTTGTAACGGTTCTACAGATAATATTTCATCACAATCATTTCACCTTTATTGCCCATGACCCTGTCACCTTCGTCGACATAGCCGCATTTTTTATATAAGCCTTGTCCTGCAATATTTTTCACATTAACGCCGAGCACAATCCCTTTAATATGAGGAAGGTGCGTCTTCATGAATTCAGGCAGCAGCTCAAGAGTTTTTTTTGCGTAACCCTGGCCCTGGTGTTTATGATTTGTTGAAAACGAGCACAGTAGAATATCATTTGAGATATTAGAAAAAGGCTGCACCGCTTCATTTTCATGGAGGATAAAGAACGTAACCAGTTCATTGTCATCCATACCGAGAATGGTATGCCTGTCGTTATTTTTTTTAGAAATCTCAACAGCCTCGGCTGGCATAGCACTGTAGTAAAGCTGTTCCTCAGGTAAATAATAATCGTTGATAAGCTTGTCGTATTGCGGTTGATAGTTCACCAATTCCATAATGTACTCCTTAGCTATTAAAATCTGTTGCCAAAAATAACAAGGTCATCCAGACCTAAAATCTTTTTGATTGAACGTGTCAGGTCTCTGCTTTTTTCATCGACAACACCCAACATAGATCCGGAAAATTCATGTTTCGTGTTATCAGTCTCTGTAATAACTAAACTCCATACATCTACATCTGTTGCATACACATCATCTTGTTCATTGAGAAAATGCTGAGATACTAAATTAAGTATCTCAGCAGCATCATTTTTATTTATTGTGAACTGTTTCTTTTCTCTCAGTGTGTATCTGTCCGATTTATCACCCTGAATATAATATGAAATCCACACTCTTCCCGCAGAATTGACTGTCAGACGCTGCTCGACTTCTACATCGTATTCAGGAGTCCGTCCCCAGCCTCTCATACCGGATATGAGTTTAACGTTTTTGATTTCCATCATTCACCTCAACTGTAATGTTCTGCTGTAATCTGATCCAACTTCACTTTTTCCAGCATCGTCATTGGAACCAGGAATGTCACTGTGACTACACCCGGATTTCTGCCGATATCAATCGATCCCGTGATCGTTGCTCTGTTCATTACTTCTGTAAGTTCTATTCCTAAGAAATTAGCTGCTCTGTCGAGGCCGTTCATTGTCGCTTCATTCAGCGCTGCACCTGTTCCGACAAATGATAATGGATATGATGCTTCCAGCATATCTACGTTCCACTCTGCAGCAAGCTGTTTTGCTTTAGCAATTTCTGCTTCTGTAAACGGTTTGGCAACAGGAGGTAAATCTTCTTCTATAGGCAGAAGTATCGGTCCGTCGATGTTTAAGCCTTTTATTACTTTGACTTTTAAATCGACAATTCCTGCTACATCTGTCGTATGTCCTGCAATCTCACCGTTCCCCTGCATCGCATGCATATCACCAAAATATACACCGCCACCTGGAACTTTAACAGGACACAAAATTATTGCGCCTTCTCTTACTCTATTGATATCCATATGACCATCAGTTCTGTCTTCAAGTTCTTCAACTGTCTTTGCATATTCGTGCGGAGCATCAATTAAAAACTGACCAAAGTCACCGGCATTATGTGAATCAGGGAAAGCACTTTTCGGCACTGTGCCCAGTTGTCCGAGGAATGGAATAACCCTGGCGACCGCACCGACGATATCATGCGGTGCAAATGTTACGACAGGATTTTGAATTGAATTTTCCGGAGTGTTCATATAGGACTTAGCATCTTTTGCAATTTTTTCAGCTGCTTCTTTACCGAGAGTAATCCCCAGTGATTTTTCTTCGTTAAACGCCATCGTATAAGCATTAGTAAACGTAAATGGTGTAACATCCTCATCACATTCTGCACATCTGATTGCGCCCTGGCCAATGCCTTTAATAACAGTTTTAGGGTTCTTTGCTCCGCAATTTGGACAGACGCCTGCGACAAATGGATCACCATTAAATCGGCCGTCCATCGGCATATCGTGCCCTGAAGCTGTCGCTGTTGATGTGACTCTGATTGAATTAATTTTAATCGCAATAACGTCACCAACTTCAGCACCTTCTACATAAACAGGTTTCGTCACTTCGTGACCGCCTTTCAGTTCAGGTGTAATCATCGGTCCCCAACAACCAGGTGCAGTATTTGCAACAATATTCCCGTTATTCTTTACGCGGTATGACATTTCTTCGTTCGGATCTAAAATACCGTTAGTGAACTTATCAACATAAACAGTTTGTTTAAAATCTTGATTCTTCATGTCATCATCTCCTTGTATACTATTATACCTGTAAGATGATTATTTTCTAACTATTCAGATATAAAGAGGTGCACTATTTAATTACACTTCGTACTTCACCTGATATTTATTCACGACTTTCGCATACAGTGATGCAAGTACTTGCTGGAAAAGCATCCCGAACACTACCGGCATTGCAACTTTCGCCGGGAAGTAAGTGACCGCGATAATTGTACCAACTGCAATATTTCGCATTCCTCCTAAAAAGACGAGCGAAGTTACAGTCTTCGTATCTCGGAATATAAAATGACCGAGTATCAGAGCAAATCCATAGCCTGATCCTGCAAGAATAAATACGAAAGTTATAATGCCGAGCAGTTCCCATGTAATATCTGTTAAAAATGGTGCGACTGCACTGCTGTTAATAGCGACAATACCAAACAGACTCAGCTTCGAAAACGGTGCGAGTACCTGGCCGAATTCTTTCAAGTTTCCTTTTCTTAACTCGTTAAGAACCATCCCCAGGATGGACGGCAGCACAATCATCCAGATTAAATCTAAAATAATTGATGTCGCATCAATCGTTACACCTTCACCGACAAGTGCATACAGAATAACCGGCAGTATAAATGGTGCCAGTAGAGTGTCGATTAAAATAATGGACAATCCGAGGGGGAAATTCCCTCTGCATATGCTGATCCATATAATGCTCGTGATGCCTGTCGGAACCGCAACTGAAATAACAAAACCTATGATGAGCAGCTGATCATCAAAAATGACTGATGATAAAAAATATGCCCATACCGGCATTAAAATATGTATAAATAAAATGACAAATAAAATAGCTCCGGGATGTTTCTTAAATACTTTCACATCACTGAATCTCATACTTAAACTACCCGTAAATGTCATAAATGCAAATAAAAACGGGACTAAAAATAATAGATGTTCCCCGATATTATGAAATATCACTCCGATAACAACACAAAGCGGAGTTAATATCGGCATCAATGACTGTATCCTGCTGTTAAAGCTGTTCAGCACGTCTATATCCTTCTCTCTGTTTAATTAATCTTTTTTATATTTTTTCAGACCATCCAGTGCTTTCTGATATTCCTGTCGCTGGCACATCGTGAGACCCGTGTCTGCCAGTCTTTCTTCTGCCGCTCCAATATTTCTCTTAACTTTTTCCTGATCAACATTGTTGTTATAAGCCTTGTCTTTCTCAGCACTTTTTCCTCTGATCAGTTTTACTGCTTCTGTAATGACTTTCTTCATAAGTCTTCACCTCTTTTATAATTCTTCACTTCCTGGTTTCTCTCTTACAGCTGCTGTCAGCATATCCACAAAGTTCTGGGCTGCTTTTGACAGTCTGTGATCTTTCAGCCAGATTAAGCCGACGTCTCCTGTCAGACTTTCTGATTCTGAGATTTTATGAATATTTACCGGATACTCGCTGTACAGATGCAGCAGTGATTCAGGCACAATGGATATACCAAAATCAGTCGATACGAGTTCCATCATCAGCTTTAAATCGGAGAATTCGGCAATAACGTCCGGCTGTATTTTCGCTTTTGAAAATGCTTCGTGTATTGAGTAATATACCCCAAGTCCTTCAATACTGGGCAATACGAGCGGGTATTTACCGATTTCTTTCAGCTTTGCATCTCCGCTAAACAGCTTCTTCGCTTTTGAAGTCACAACGTAAAACGGTTCGCTGTATAAATGCTTAAGCGTAAAGTCGTTAATTTCCAGCGGCAGTCTGACGATTGCCAGTTCTATTTCCCGCATCTTTAATAAGTAGCACAAGAGCGATGACTCATTCTGCTGGATTTTATATTTAATTTTTGGAAACCTGCTTCTGAACTCATGGAATACATCGCTCAGGTTGGATAACGAGAAAGTATTAATACCGACCGATAGTCTGCCGTCCATACCGCCACCGACATCTGCGACTTCACTTTTTGCTTCTTCCATCATCTGAGTAATTTCCACTGCATACTTATATAATGTTTTACCCGCTTCTGTCAGCTCTAAAAACTTTCCGCTTCTCTCAAAGAGCTTTTCTCCAAGTGACTGCTCCATGTTTTTCAGCTGTTGGCTTAGCGGCGGCTGCGACATAAAAAGTTTTTTCGCTGCCGCGGATACCTGTTTCTCTTCAGCAATGACTATAAAATATCTTAATTGACGAATGTCCATCTTTCCACCTCATGTATATGATAAAAGTAATTAAAAGTAATTATAATAATATTTTATGTATATAAATTACAATGTTATCATAAGTATAAAGATATGAATAACACGAAACATTGGGGGGATACGATTTGAATAAAATTTACAATAAGAATACTTTTCTGCTGCTTTTCGTCATTGCTGCCATTTCGCTTAACCTCCGTCTCGGTATTACATCAGTCGGTCCTCTTATGGACACAATCCGCACGTCACTGTCTCTGTCCAATGCACAGGCCAGTCTTCTGACTACTGTTCCCGTCTTATGTATGGGGATTTTTGCATCACTCGCTACTGTTCTTAATAAAAAGTACGGTTCTAAGTTCACTTTAATACTCATGCTCTCAGTTTTAGGTGTTGCAACTGCTCTCCGCGGATTTGTACCCGGATTCTCAACATTACTGATTACTGCATTTCTAATCGGTCTTGCGATTGCTGTACTTGGTCCGACAATGTCTTCTGTCATTAAGAAGTATTTCCCGGGACACGCGGCTATCGCTATAGGAATCTCAACATTCTTTATGAGTATGGGGTCTGCAGCAAGTGCCGCACTTACAGGTATATTCTTCGAAGTATCCGACTCGTTTATGTTTGCACTGGCAATCTGGTCAGCGTTCGCATTATTCGGCGTGCTGGTCGTTGCCTTCGTCTTGAAAACAGGTGACAACAGCAAACTTCCTAAACAGGAAGTGACAACAGTTAAGTACAAGTTCCCTTCACCATGGAAACAGCTTAAACCGTATTTATTCATGCTGTTTTATGCACTGCAGGCTGCATTATACTTCTCGACAATTACATGGCTAGTGCCAATGTCAGTCGAAAACGGTATGACAATGATTCAGGGCGGTATGCTGTTAAGTGCAGTTATGTCCGTACAAGTTATATTTAACCTGTTATTACCAATAATGATGGAGAAATATCCGGCACGAAGAAACTGGATCTATTTTATCCTCGTGGCAGGAACTGCTGCGACATTATTGTTCTGGACCGGAGATCACACATTAATGTGGATCGCTGCATTTATGATGGGTATTCCGCTTGGCGGATTATATTCAGCGGCATTAATGCTGCCGCTTGATGAGACTCTGACTGCAAACGGCGCGAACTCGTGGACTGCAATGATGCAGACAGGCGGCTGTATTATTGGCGGACTGTTCCCGTTTGTTATTGGCTTTATTTATGACTCAACACACAATCACAACTATACGATGTCGATACTGCTTGTGATTTATGTACTTGCATTTATACTGATTACGATTATCGGAAATAAAAAAGAAAATAATTTCGATAAATTTATAGTAGAACCTTCTGACAGCTAAGTCAGAAGGTTCTTCTGTACCTGTTATCAGAAACATCTATCATAATAATGTATTTAAATTTTACTTAAGGGTAAGATATTAATAATTAAACTTACAGAAAATGGTGGTTCAATGAAAGAAAATATACTGGCAATTACAGGACCTACTTCCGGCATCGGCAGAGCAACGGCATTACAATTAGCTAAGAAGGTTGATCGGATAGTGCTGCTGGTCCGTAATTTAAATAAAGGCGAAGAATTAAAGAATGAAATA
Source organism: Jeotgalicoccus sp. (assembly GCA_052093725.1). Classification (GTDB taxonomy): domain Bacteria; phylum Bacillota; class Bacilli; order Staphylococcales; family Salinicoccaceae; genus Jeotgalicoccus. The sequence continues at coordinate 7,113 of JBQDHL010000051.1, forward strand.
GCAGCTCAATCTGATGTTAAACTGGATTTAATTCACTGTGACTTAAGCGATCTGTCTTCAATAGAAAATGCAGCAACTGAAATGAAAGAAAAATATGATTCAATCAATCATCTCATTTTAAATGCAGGCGTGGTTTCTTTATCGAGACAGGATACTAAAGACGGTTTTGAAATGATGATGGGTACGAATTATGTCGGTCATTTCTATCTGACACACCTGCTGCTTTCTTTAGTACTTAACAGTGAAGTAAAACAGATTGTCGTAGTATCATCAGATGGATATAAGTTTTCGCCAATAACTGCACCATACTTTAAACGGAAGAAATTTAACCCGATGACTAGTTACGGTAAATCCAAACTGGGAACATTGTATCTGATGCAGACACTTTATGATTCATATCAGGACCAGGGTTTAAAAACGACTGCTGTTCATCCCGGTGCTGTGTCGACTAACTTAGGTAAAACACCTAAAAATGAACGCTTCGGCAATCTAGTTTATAAAATGCTGGATCCATTTTTCCTATCACCAATAGAAGGCAGTGCATCAACAGTAAAAGCTGTGGAAGCTCCTGAAAGGTATAATGGTAAATATATGCATAACGGAAACATCGTCAAAATTAAAAAACACGGTAATGATATATATGCGCGTACATCACTAATATCAGCAACACTGGATGTGCTGAATTTAACTCATCTGTAAATCTAAATTGTCGGGAGTGATGCTATGACTGCTTTTTTTAATGCTGCTGTTAATTTTATGTATATATCCAATAGTTAAATTAATTTTCTATATGCCGGTTTCTGCATTACTTAAAAATCATCAGAACAGAAAATCGTTTACTCTTATTACAACTGCGATTATGACAGTTATTCTATTTATAATCCTACTCGTTCTCGCATATACGACGATGGGCTATACACTGACAAATGATGAAAGTATTTTCAATTCAGGTCCGGAATTTTATTACTTTATCGGATTCACATATGTTCTCGGACTGTTTGCAGCTGTGGTTCTATTGGTTCTGAAATTCATCAATAAAAAATCGACAAAGTTGTTTAATACACCGGATACTGTAGAGAAAGATGATACTTTACATGAAGTGAATAAAACAGGCTTTGAAAATATCATTCTGATTCTTGTAATCGGAGGATTCGTAGTACTTATTCTTTTCATCTTTTATGTAAGCTGGTCATAGAAAAGGTGACAGACATAACGTCTACCACCTTTTTCAGTCAAATATTCTGATAATCCTCATAATTAAACGCGGGATAAAGAACAATATATCCAGTATTCCAAACCCAACATCGATTTTACTCATCGGTCCTGCAATCTGTCTTTTATTCTTTGAACGTAACTTGGCTGGATCAATGTATTCATCATCACTTGATCGGTTCATAACCTATCCCTCACTTTTTAATAGAATCATCTCGTTTTCTTTAATTTTAAGTTGTTTATACTTCTTTTCATCTTCTTCATTCGACATTGAAATTTTAAAGCATTCTTCATTAATAAATCTGGCCTGTCCCTTAATTTCTTTGGAAGATGTATCTCCAATAATGTCATAACCGATACCTGTGATTTTTTCCAGTAAATCATTAATTTTAACCTGAATACTTAACTCTGCTTCTTTAACTTTTGCTTCAATAATCGCCTGTCTGACTGCATATTTAATAACAAAATAAAATATAAATGCTGCAATTAGTAATTCCATGATGTACTCCTTTGATGTTTAGTCTTCTTTAACGAATTTATATGAATTGAAAAACAGTGAAATAATAAAAACAGCAACAAATATTATTAACAGCACTGTTCCTATCGTCTCCAACATCATTGATTCGTCTGGATAACCTGTAGCCAGTGTAGTTCCGTTGTAAGAAATAGCTGAGAGCATTGTCGTGATAAAAAATATATTTAACAGTTTACTCAACACTGTTTCTTTAATAAATACCACATCGCCGTCTTTGACCTCTATCCGGTCGGTCTTATCCAATGGCTGCTCATATGTTAACGTGCCTGATTCTTCAGGTATCTTCATAGTTCTTGTATGAAAACCGCCAACAGAACCGATTGTTTCATTGTTAAACTTTATGCTGATTGGCATGAGCCATGCTAAAAACCATGTTCTTCTTTTAACAGTAATCTCCATGCTTATCCCCTTTCGGCACTTAACTGCATTCCTTATAATTCCTGTGACATTCTCACCATATCCATACATTGTATTCCATTTTCAAAAATCTCTTCTTCATAGTTTTTTATAAAGAAGTCTTTATCAACACCTGTAATTCTAAAGCCACATTTTTGATACAATGCCAACTGTCCGATACTTGAGTTTCCGGTACCGACTTCAATCGTTTTATACCCCATGGCTTTAGCTTTTTGAATAGCATCTTTAACCAGAGCTTTGCCTACTCCTCTGCCCTGATACCTTTCATCGACTGCGATGTTAATCAGTTCAACGGTATCTGGATTAGTTTTCCTCAATATATAGACACCCGCTGTCTGATTATCAATTTCCAATATGTAACAGTGACCTCTCTCCAAATAGTCTTTCACAAGTGTTTCGGATGGGTCAGCTGTCAACAGCAATTCCATAGGTGGCTGTTCGTTCTTGTTCAGTAATCTTGTTTTCATGCTTTGTCCCCTTTAAAGCATTATTCCGCAATATCCGTTTCTGATGATTTCTTAGCTTTAACCGCTCTGTAAGTAATAGTGAAGATTATTACCAGTAAGTTTAGACCGAACATTGTAATGTAATATGAGTTTGAGTGACCTTCCAGGATGTAGGTTCCGTAACGTAAGGCGTTGAGTGTGAGCAGAACATATAAAATAGTAACCGATCCATTATTCATATTCTTTATCCCCTTCGTCATTACACTCTTCTCTATTTATGTATTTATACTTATCTTATCACATTATATATGTGGTAAACTCCTAATAATACTGGTTTCTGGGGGATATTCTCATGAAAATAATATTAATATTTGGTCCTCAGGCTGTCGGTAAGATGACTATCGGAGAAAAAGTCGGGGATGCTTTCGATCTGCCGCTGCTGCACAATCATGTCACGCTGGATGCGATTTGGCCGTATATCGGTTGGAACAAGGATACGTTCAGATTGTCAGATCAGATTCGTATGGGAATTTTTGAGCATATTGCTAAAGATGACTCGCATCCTGGAATTATTTTTACGTTTGTCTGGGCATTTGATATGCAGGAAGACTGGGATTACATAAAAACAATTAAAGAGATTTTTAATAAGGAATCTCATAATATTTATTTCGTGGAGCTGGCAGCTGACCTTGATGAGAGAATCAGACGTAACACGACTGAATACAGGCTGGAGAAGAAACCTTCGAAAAGAAATATTGAGTTCTCACATGCAGAACTGACAAATTCGGCAGAGAAGCACAGACTGAATTCATATGACAATGAGATTCAGGAAGATAAATATCTCAAGCTGGATGTGACATCATTGAGTGCTGAAGAGTCGAGTCAGCAGGTAATCGATTGGATCAATGACAACTAGAATACACAAGGGGATTTTAAAATGGAAATGGAAATCGTAATAGAATGGCTTATTATTTTCCTGCTTTTTCTTGGAACAACTTTCGCAGTTTCAATTTTTGTTAACTTTATGAACCGTGATGACAAAAGACTCCCGTGGAAAAATATAATTATCTTTGCAGTGAGTTTCAGTGTAATATTCTGTGGCGTTGCATTAATTTTGGAAATATTTAGAACTTATTAATATTACAGACAAATCTAGATTTATACATTATGTAATAGTTGAATTTCATATTTAATCTTTGGCTGAATGTTGCACTATTTTTACAGAAAGAGGTGTTTGTTTGAAAAATGAATTAATCACTTCAAAAAAGCATGGTGTAATTAGCTATAGTTCTCTAATAATAGGAGTTATTTGTTTCTTCATTGTTTTTGTACCATCTACAAGAATAGCTAACGTTGGAAGTTTAACTGGAGATTATATAACATTTGTATTTACTGGTGTGGGTATCATATTATCCATTATTGGACTTGTGAGAAAAGCAGAAAGAAATACCATTCCAATTATATCTTTAGTCCTTTCCTCGTCTTTCTTTATTTTTTGGTTTATCGTAATTTTCTTACTGGTTACTGGTCAAATGGACTTTGCTCCTTGATTAAAAAACTAATCTCTCACCCTGAAATAATGGAGTGAGAGATTTTTGTATTGGCCTATCTGTTTAGCAAGACCAGTCTATGTGTTTTAAAGAAGAAGCTAATTAATGCGACAATCAGTAATCCTCCCAAGGCAATACGTTCTGCACAGAGCAGCTGTTCATAATTGGAATAGCTTGTAAAATCAATTACCTCAAATATACTCAATATCAGGTAAATAAAGTATAGAATCAGAAGAGTACTCAGAAATTTTCCAAGCATTGTTTCTTCTAACTGTACAACATCACCTCTTTGGACCTGCAGCTGATCATCCCTACCAATGGGCTGATGGTATTTCAGTTCTCCTTCATCTTTTGACGGGATTTCAATTTCCTGCGAACCGTATAATGTGCCGACCGGTTTATTGTTATATCTTATCCTCAAAGGAATGAATGCTGCAAATATCCACAGTTTCCTTTTAACTTTAACACTCATATTTCCCCATCCTTTGTATCTATTTAACTAATAGTAAAATTATCATAATCATTGTATTTGTTAATTCATATAGAAATATAAGCCGATACCTACTATTACTACATCTGCAAAAAGCATCCCAGCTAAATAGATATAGTTTTTATATGTCTTTTCGTCCTGTCCTGCGGTGCTTCTCACAGCTAAATATCCCAGTATAGAAATTGCTATTATACTTATTGTAAACACAATAAAGTTATTCAATTCTATTATCT
>JBQDHL010000052.1:0-2072 GCA_052093725.1 Jeotgalicoccus sp.
CAGCAATTTTATTGCCGGCGTCCCCTTCTTCAAGCACCTGGCTCATCGGTGCACCTGCACCTGAAAATTCATTGAACATATCTTCCCAGTCACTCGCCCACAGCGACGTCATAAATGACACACCGAGACCGAGGATGACCAGCGCTATTGCTGAAACTAACGCGATAATTCTTTTCATGAAAACATCCTCCTATTTAAAAGTCAATTTTATGATAACATTTTTCAAGCTCCGTTTCGCCCGGCAGCAAGGATTTGTTTTTATCAATTTTACGGCGCTCTTAACATGTATTAGATATATGTAATATTACCAGTTGTTCATGCATAAAATCACTGACTAGTATATAATTTGTAATAATCATATTAATAAGTTTTTAAAGGAATGCAGAATCACTGGTTTCAGCAAAAATTTCCCGACGTTCCAATCTTGTCTGGAAATTTAATTTTATAAATGAATTACTTTGATATAGGAGTACGTTAAATATGACAAATAACACCATTTATTTCTTTGAACCAAATAATAAGAATTCAAAAAAGATTGTAAGTGATCTCGAGAATCTTTTTACAGATATCGGGATTAAAACTGTTGAAAACTGTAATGATGCAAGTATCGTTGCATCGATTGGTGGAGATGGTGCATTCCTGCAGGCGGTAAGAAAGAATGACTTCCGCAGCGACTGCATGTACATCGGAATCGGCATTGAAGAAAAGAATTATATGTACGTGGACTTTAATTACCATAATCTAGCTGAAATCAGACAGGTTTTTAAAACAAATGACTTTGAGACACGCAGTTACCCTGTTATCGAAGTGAAAGTGAATAACAATCAGCCAAACTACTGTCTGAATGAATTTACGCTCCGTTCGAGTTTAGTACGCACGATAAAAATGGATCTTTACATAGACGACTTTCTATTCGAGCACTTTAACGGAGACGGCATTGTAGTTTCCACACCGACCGGTTCGACCGGCTATAACAAATCACTCGGCGGCGCTGTCGTTGATCCGCTGATTAATGCGATGCAGGTCACGGAACTCGGGAGTGTAAACAACAATAACCACCGTACACTCGGTACGAGTTTCCTTTTATCGAAAGCACGTCCGATTACACTCGCTGTCGACCAGTCGGATGACTACTACCCCATTATGAGTATGGACAACGAGGCACTGAGTGTGCAGAACACGGAAACAGTCCGTATTAAATTAAGCGATAAAACGATTAACACAATCAAGCTGCACAATAATACATTCTGGCACAAAGCCCAGAGAAACTTCCTGTAAAGGCGGCGCTTCAGATGACAATAAAATACGATTTACATACGATAGCAACGAATACACTGCGCCCAAGAAAACTTGCGCGACACGGCAAGGCAGGATATGTGGCATCAGCTTTGCTCACTAAAGACAATCATGTATATACAGGAGTGTCGATAGATGTTGCCTGTTCGATAGGTTTCTGTGCGGAACACTCAGCAATTGCAGCAATGGTTACTGCAGGCGAAACACGTATTAAAGAAATTATCGCCGTGCACCGTGATGGCCGTGTTCTTCCGCCATGCGGCAGATGCCGGGAATTTATCGTACAGATCCATAATAAGAATTATGACTGCTGTGTACACTTGCCAGACGAAAGAGTTGTGAAGCTGAGCGAACTTTTACCTGAACGATGGGATATATAGCTGAAAAATAAAAGTCAGACCTGGGATTTAAATGTCCGGGGCTGACTTTTTTGATTTATGCGGAGTTAATGCGGTGGAGATTGGGCGTTCTCTCGCTTGGAATGACAACGGCGATGTCCTGTTGTTATTCCAACGCTCCCGGTTCACAACGGCAGTTCACCGTTGTTATTCCGATGCTCCCGGTTCACAACGGCAGTTCCCTGTTGTCATTCCAGCGCTCCCGGTTCACAACGGCAGTTCCCTGTTGTCATTCCAGCGCTCCCGGTTCACAACGGCAGTTCACCGTTGTTATTCCAATGCTCCCGGTTCACAACGGCGATTCACCGTTGTGAATCAACTTCATATAGCAGTATATATATATCACCTATTTCTGTCCAGCTTCCACCGATGCTCTGA
>JBQDHL010000052.1:2172-11904 GCA_052093725.1 Jeotgalicoccus sp.
AATAAAGAACTTATATAATTTTATGAACAAAAAAAGAGACCGGATGGTCTCTTTTATTTTTACAGCAGATCGCTGAATTCGTCTTTAGTATCTTCTTTTTTAGAAGGCATATATATTTCAATGTTTTCCATCGCTTTTTCAATCATCGGTTCAAAGTCTACAGCTTTTTCAAATCTCTTAACCGTTTCTAATGATGGTTTAGTCTTAGGTGCTTTCGGTTTAAATATTGTACAGCAGTCTTCAAATGGCAGGATTGATGTTTCATACGTCCCCATATTTTTTGCCATTTTAACGATATCGTTTTTCTCCAGTGTCAGTAATGGACGAAGTACCGGCAGTGTTGTGACTTCGTTTATCGCGTACATACTTGTTAATGTCTGCGATGCTACCTGACCTAAGTTTTCACCGTTAACGACTGCTTCTCCTTCGATCTGCATCGTTAATTTCTCAGCGATACGTAGCATGATACGTCGTGTTGATGTCATCGACAGGTTGTCCGGAATACGGTCATACAATGTCGTTTGCAGTTCTGTGAACGGAACGATGTGAAGTTTAATATCGTATCCAGTTCTTTCACTCATAATATCGATAAGTGCTTTGACTTTGTCTGTTGCCTGCGGACTTGTATACGGTGGTGAATGAAAGTGAATCGCTTCGATCTCAACTCCGCGGCGCATAATATCTATGCCTGCTACCGGTGAGTCGATACCGCCCGACAGCATTAATAGTGCTTTGCCGCCTGTACCAAGCGGTAGTCCGCCGAGGCCTTTAATCGTTTCATAGTACATGTAAATTGCATCGGGTCTAATTTCTGCAAGTATTTTATAATCCGGTTTTCTCACATTAACTGTGAGGTGTGACGTATTCATTGTCACGTGGTCCCCCAGCAGCTGCTGTACGCCGTATGTGTCCAGATGATATTGCTTATCTGCACGTTTTACTTCAATTTTAAATGAATGCCCTGCTTCAATTTCATTCGCAAATTTAAGTGCTGTTTCCTTCATTGCTTCGTCTGTTTTTTTCAGTCTGACAACAGGTGACATACTTAAAATTCCGCTGATGTTTGTTAACTTATCGATAATTTCATGCGGGTCTTCTTCGTTTAAAACAATATAAGCACGGTCGCGGTTTGCTTTAATCTTCACGTCGTACTGCTTCAGTGCTTTCAACATACGATCACGAAGAACGTTTACAAACATTTTTCTATTTTTCGTCTTCAGCGTCAGTTCTCCGTAGCGTATTAATATGTGGTCAAATTTCATTTCAGTACATCTCCTAATTCTTCATAAACCTTCTGTAATGCTGTAATTAATTTATTTACATCGTCTTCAGTTGTATTCCGTCCCATCGATATACGGATGCTGCCTTCGATAATTTTATCTTCATTGTTTAATGCGAGAAGTGTCTCGTTCAATGTCGCAAGTTTGGATGCGCAAGCACTTGTTGTCGATACAGCAATACCGCGTTTTGATAGTGCATTTACGACTACTTCACCTTTCGCTCCGGCAAATGACATGTTAACGATATAAGGTGCCGCTTCAGGCTGCAGATAAACAGCTTCTAGGTTTTTAACTGACTCTCTTATATTTTCATTAAACTTTGCCAGGCGCTTATTCACTTCACGTGCTTCACCGAGTGTCAGACGAAGTGCTTTTGCCATCGCCACGATTCCAGGTAAATTCACTGTGCCGCTTCTAATATTATACTCATGCCCCCCGCCGAACTGTATAGCTCTGAGCGTTGCAATATCCCTCACAAACAGTCCGCCGATGCCTTTAACACCGTTAAATTTATGAGCAGAGATGCTGATTGTATCAACGCCATTGTAATCCAGATCCGCTTTGCCTATTGCCTGTGTCGCGTCTACATGGAAATGAATTTTTGGATAGTCTTTCAGAATATGGGTAATTTCTTTTATCGGCTGGACACTGCCGATTATATTATTCAGCGCCATCACCGTAACGAATACCACGTCACTGTTCAGCAATGTTTTTAAATGCTCGATATCTACTGTCCCGTCAGCATTCGTGTTTATATATTTTACGGTAAAACCGTCTTTTTTCATTTCTTCAAGGACATTCACAATACTCGGATGCTCAAGTTCACTCGTCAATATCGTCTTTCCAAACTGTTTCTTTCTTTTAAGCATGCTCTGAATCGCAATGTTATTACTTTCCGTAGCACTCGCCGTAAAGACTAAGTCGTATTTTTTTAAATCTATCAGTTCCAGTATTTGTCCACGCGCCGCTTCAAGCAGTCTCGCTGCATCTTTACCGCTCTGATGAATACTTGCCGTATTGTAAAAATACTTTTCGCTCGTCATCATATATGTTTCAAGCGCCTCTTTGTAAGGTGCTGTCGTCGCTGCATTATCAAAATATATCATCCTAATTCACCTCTCACATAAAATGACTTAGGATATGACATATCCTAAGTCATTATGTTAATTATTATCAAATTGTTTTTCTATCTTCGCCGGACTGCCCGGCTCAACACTTTCCACTGCATCTTTCGCAACGTCTAATGCACGCTTGTAGCGGTTTTCTTTAAATAACCGTTCAGCTTCATTTAATTGAGCATTTAAGTCCGCATCCGTACTGCGGAATCTGTTGCCGTATTGAATCATCAGCTCTGTAAGCTCTGAATCTCTCATCACCGCATATGCTTCCTGTTCAAATTTGTTCATCATCAGGACAGTATCATTTACTTTCCTTTTAACATATTCAACATTCAGCGGACGGCGGCTGAAGTAATTTTCTACTTCTCTGAGATTAACTTCAATTTCATGCTTCATAACGATAAACTGCTCAGGTAATGTTACCAGGTTCGATGACATCAGTTCACGGTAGACCTTTTCTTTACGGTCGTTGACGTAACCCACGTTTTCACGCGCTTCCGCATCATCTTCCCTAAGGTTAACCAGATGTTCCTGAATGCTGTTCTGTTCTTCATGAATCGTATGTGCATTATTTTTTAAATAATCGATATTATCCACGATTGCACTGTAGCGTGTCGTATTCTTTTCAGTCTCAGTAATCATATCGCTGTAAATCGTAATCAGATTTTCAATCTCATTTTCATAGTTCATGACTTTTTGAACATCAGACTCATCGATATGATATTGCTCTTTAATATAATCGATTTCAGTACGCAGTGTATAGTTCAAAGCTTTAGCGTTAAATAATTCGTCGGTAATAACATCTTTCCCACCGTCAAATTTATTCTTCGCATTGACTTCATGCTCAACGAGTTCGTACATATCATCAAATTCATCGTGAATATTATCTAAAATAGACTCTGCCTCTTCGAGTTCCAGTTTCGCAACCAGCGGCTCCACTCTGTTTAAGTTGCTTTTCAGTGTGGATAATCTGTTTTCCACTTTAATGTGATCAAGGTCATAACCTTTCGCACGTAAATCTCTGCAGCCGTAACGGAGTTCCTGGAACTGCTGCGGTAATTCTTTTTGTACTTCTTTAATCAACTTGGGAATCTCGTCCATGTTGTCTTTTAAATTCAACAGCTCGTTATAAGTATTGAAGATAAACTCATTGGCACGCAGATAATCTCCGTCATTAACCATTTTTTCGTACTTGGCAACTTCCGGTTCGTAAGCTTTAATGACTTCTTCAAGCGGCTTTTTAGCATCTCCGAATTTATGTCCGTTCGCAAGCACGTCGCGTTTCGCTTCACGATACAGTCGTTCACTCTCAATATTCTGATGCTTGCCCTCTTCAACAGCTTTTATGAACTTCGCAACTTCTTCAGTCATTTCATCGTACTTATTTTTAATGATCTCGATATTTTCTCCTGCGAGCTCATTATTATATGTACTTTTGGCAAATTTAAATTGCTCAACGTTTGTTTTCGACTGTTCAAGTGCATTTGTTGCATGGGTACTATGAGTATTCAATGTTTCGTTCCATTCATCCTGCCAGTTGTTATGAAGCTCTTTTGCTTCACCGTGCAGGTTGTAATTTTTTAATTTTACCAAATTCAATTTAAATGGAAGCTGATTCACTTCATGCAGTCTGCTGTATTGAGTATCAATCATTTGTGTTTTTACAGATCTTAAGTACAGCAGTACAGCTGCTGCCACGATGACCAAAATGATAATCGCGATTAATATATACACCCACATACACTTTACCTCCTATATATATAATCAATTATAGCTCAAATCGTTGTGTTGCAAAACATATAAATGTATAATTCTTTAAAATCACCATTATAGATAAAAACATGGAGGCATAATATGTTCACTAATATAGAAATTAAAGATTACGATACATTAAACAAAATGCTTAAAAGCCTTATCGAAGACGAGACAAACAGAATTGCAAACCTGTCAAATGCATCGAGTCTCCTTAACTATTTTCTTAAAGACATCAACTGGGTTGGTTTCTATTTATATGAAGAAAGTTCAAATGAATTAGTCCTCGGACCATTCCAGGGACTCCCTGCCTGCGTACGCATTGAAAACGGCAAAGGCGTTTGCGGTACAGCATTCCGCGGTAACGATATCTTTATCGTCGATAACGTGAATGAATTCCCCGGCCATATTGCATGTGATGCAAACAGTAAATCAGAAATCGTTGTTCCACTATATAAAGACGGTAAAGGCATCGGCGTATTAGATATCGATGCACCGATCTATGACCGTTTCACTGAAGAAGACCGCACCGGTCTGAAAGCTTTCGTCGATACATTAATTAACTACATATAACGTTGACATTCAATAATGAAAGATGTAGAATAAACTATTGTGTAAATGAACAGTATAAGTAGCGGATAGTCATTGTGAGTAAGTATGCGGTCCCCGCGGTTGGTGTGCTGCGTAACCAATGCTATGAGGTGAAGGCACTTTAAATCGTATGCCCTCGCAGGAGATTATTCCCTTATGATTGTTTTTTGCATATTTTAATAAAACATAAGGAGGAGCTTAATATGGCTCGTTTTACAGGTTCAATTTGGAAAAAATCACGTCGCTTAGGAATTTCCCTAACTGGCACAGGTAAAGAATTGGAGCGTCGTCCGTACCCACCGGGTCAACACGGTCCAACACAAAGAATTAAATTATCAGAGTATGGTATGCAGTTACAAGAGAAACAAAAACTTCGTTACATGTATGGCGTTAACGAACGTCAATTCCGTACATTATTCAACCGTTCAGGTAAAATGAAAGGTGTTCACGGTGAGAACTTCATGATCTTACTAGCGACTAGATTAGACGCAGTAGTTCGTGCTTCAGGTCTTGCTCGCACACAACGTCAAGCACGTCAATTAGTTAACCACGGTCACGTTACTGTGGATGGCAAACGTGTAGACATTCCTTCATTCATCGTTAAACCAGGACAGGTTATCGGAGTTCGTGAAAAATCACGTAACCTTGATATCATCGCTGAAGCTGTTGAATTAAGCAACTTCACACCTGAGTACCTAACATTCAACAAAGATAGCTTAGAAGTTACTTTCGACAGACTGCCAGAACGCAGTGAATTAAATGCCGATATTAACGAACAGTTAATCGTTGAGTACTACTCAAGATAATTGTAAGAAAACACTAAAAGGTCTCTACAGCACTGATTTATCAGTGTTGCAGGGCCTTTTTTATTTTGTTTAATATATGATACAAGCCCACAAAAACCCACATAAACGTTTGATTTTGGGGCAGTTTTGGGGCAATTAAATTGAATCTCGGGCAAGAGCATTTTTTTACATATGATAAAACAATATTGCCTATATTTGTAAGCCTTGCTATATTTAATTAGATATCGAATAAAATTCAGGAGCTGTTTTTATGGAAGTATTAGGAATCATATTAATGTTGCTCACAGTATTAGCTGCGTTCATTGGTGTTATTTCTTTAATTTTTCTAATCGTAATGGCAATTAGAAAGAAACGTCTGAAAGTCCCTGGCATAATTACGGGTGCATCATTTGGACTGGCACTAATCGCTTTTGTTTTCTTTGTCATATTAGTTGTTGTAGCTCCCGAAACATATACTATAGAAACGAATACTCCTTCCAGCAACGTTAATGCTTCTTTGTCTGATGATGAAGAAACAGAGGAGGACGAAGAAGCATTAGAGATGGATTTGTCTGAATACAAAGAAGCTGATTTGAGAAAAATTCACAATAATGAGTATGAAAAACAAACTAAATTAAAAGTATCCGATGCAGAAGTGATAAGTATCACACCGAACGATGATGGTATAGGCAATATGGTGGTTACTCATGTCGATAATATTCCAGTTATTTTGGATGATATGATTGGTTATGATTTAACCCTAAATGATTACTACACTTTTTATGGTCCACCAAATATGGAAGACGGTATGTTTTTAATTGAATATGAAGAAAGTGATTATCAGCTTTCCAAAGAAGATACTGAAGTTGAAGAAGTCGATGAAGATTTAACAGAAGAAACACCTTTAACACCTGTCGAAGAAATAGAAAATATTATTACTGGTGTTGTCGGCGAGGATAGTGTGTCAGAAATGAATGTGGAGGAAGCTAACGGAAGTTATGAAGTCGATTTGACTTACGCTGCATCAGAGAATTTCACAGCTAACATGACCGCTAATTGCAATCAACGAAACATGGTGGATATTGCACTTAAATTACAAGAGTCCGAGCATTATGTATCATACTTGTTAATGGCGGCAACACTGCCACTTACCGAATCATCCGGGAACGAATCGGACGGAAAAGTAATAACAGTTTCGTTTTACGGAGAAACAATCGATCAATTGAATCCGGACAATGAAATTTTCTTATACGATAACTTAGAAAGTTCAGCTGATGGATATTCGGCTCACCCAGACCTCAGATAAAAAACAAACCGCCTTCCTACATATAGTAGTTGAGCGGTTCTCAGTATCAAGATTAAGAAAGAACTTCTCCCTATCCACCAAAAAATCATCATTTTAGCTTATCGTTTATAAAAAATATTAAGTGAAAAGAGGACTTATACTTGAGCAATAAACAAGTAGTTGAAACTACAAAAAAATTAGAAGATTATATTTCACTATTAAATATTTCCTATCACCAAGCAGTAGAGATATTACTTTTGAAACATGGACCAGCAATAAGTGAATATTATAGACAAAAATCTTATAATCGATTTTTAAATGGAGAGATAAAAAGCATTACCAGAGGTAAATATCAAAGAACTAAAGAAGGTTTATACTGTCATCACATAGATGAATATAAATTTGAAAATTTATCAAATAAAGATTTTATACAAGAATATAAATATCAATATGATTATCAAAAAAAAGAAAGATTAGTTTATTGCGACCTAATAGAACATCTAATCTTGCATACTTTAATAGCCAAAGAGACAAATGGAGAAAGAGGTTTTACAGGATACATAACTTTTATCAGACCCACAGTTAATGAGTGGTATCTAGATGAAATAGATCCAAAGCCAGAATGGATGAAAATATGCAAAGAAAAATCATATTTGAATCCCAATCAAATTAATATTTTACTATCTCATATAGATATTATTATTAATAAGATGCTTAAAAGACAACACATGAAAAAAGTCGGTTATAAAGATTTAAATAGACGTTTAAGTTTTAATATGACAATAAAACAATATGAAGAATATAAAAAAAGAAAAAAAGAAATGAGGAAAGAAATCGAAACCAAAATTATAGAACTAAGAAATAAAAAATATAGTATTCAGGCAAAAAAGGAATCAATAGAATTTGAACAACAATTTTACATAGAGTTCCCATACTTTAAAAAATTTAAAGTATCTCCTTTTCAATCAAGAAAAGATATTTTAGATGACTTATTCGAACACAAATATAAAAACATTTTCTCTAATAAAAAAGAACTTAATTCCTTTAAGATTAGTAACCAAAGAGATGAGTTATTCAAAGAACTTCATTTCATTTTAAAAGACAATAACTAATATTCTTTATTCCAATTTCCTTTTGGCGTGAACCAATAGAATAATGTGTAAAGACTCGTCTAAGTAAGTAGAGTCTCTTTAATTTATACCATATAATCATATTTTCCCACACTATATGTGGTCGAAGTGAACAATCGACACATCATCATTCTTCATTACAGTAATGGTCCTACTCCACTCGCCCACATTAACAATGGTACATTCTATTATAATTTCATGGCCGCCCTGCCAGTAGCGTAGAATGACGTTCTGTCCTACTAGGTCCCTCAACTTCAATTCTAACTCCTGCTGCAGTTCTACTGTTAAATTCGGCTTAGGCACATGCGTATTGTTCTCATTCAGCTTACGCACATTTTCAAACTGCTCCGGCATAGTCGCAAACGGCGCCCACTTTATCATGCCACGACCTTCGGGAATGTTATAGTTCATGGAATCATCTCTTATGTATATTTTAACGAACATATGTTCGTTAAAATGATATACTGTACATACTATGTTTAAAGGAGTATTTATATGGATTTTTCAGAATGGGTTACACTCAAAGATATAATTTATTTAACCGTTGGGATACTGCTGGGGCTTTTAGTATCAATAATATTATTCATGAAGATAGAAAGGCTTTATTTATTATCATTAATACTATTTAAAAAGGCAGTATATGGCACATATACTAAAGTGAGTATATATAACCCTATTTATGATGAAAGAGATCCTATGAGGTTTGATAACAGCGGACTGAGTAACGGTATCTCTACTTATGAAGTAAATATGCCTTACAAATTTATAGAAGAAGATAAACTTGATATCAGTTTAGCTGAATTCGACCAGCAGCTAATAGAAACAATAAATCTTAAATATAAGACGAATTACTCAACACGTCACACAAAAATCGAGTCGATGACTTATAAACAAAATCAAATATTTAAGAATACAGAACTCGATAGAAAAAGATATAAATAAAAATAGCCTACGCTCATGAACGTAGGCTAAATGTTGTGAATAGAAAAGCTATATTGAATTGATAATTTAATATATTAAAATTCCAAATACATTAAGTCTTCGTCATAATATTTTAATCCATCGAACATCGCTTTTGGTTCAGTGCCATATTTTTTTAAAACCAAATGACTCATAAAAATTTTTTGCTCTTAAATTTTCTGAAACGACCATTAAGTTAATTATTTCAAGACCTTCTATATTCCTTGCCTTTTCTAATACTAACTCCACTACACCTTTAGCTATTCCAGTACCTCTATACTCTTTCTCACAATACATTCCTACCAACATACTTTTATGCTTATCTTTTTGTCCAGAATTCCTAATAAAAGTAGCTATACATACCAGCTGCTCGTCGCAAAAGCCTCCTACCACAAACTTTGAATCGGATGACTCCAAACGTTGTCTAAATTTTTCTGTGGTAAAGTTATTCTCTCTTTCATATGTAGAACCAAAAGCACTAGAATCTGTTTTTAAACCTTTAAGCCTTAATTCTCTAAATTCATTCACATCTTCTTCCGTTAAAACTCTAACATTCATACAATCTCCCCTTTGCTAAAAAAATGTGAGAAACTCGTTACCCTCGATTTTTATCTGATTCCCATAAATAGTGGACAAACCACAACTTTTGACCATTCATTTCGAATATTTCTTCGTCAATGTCTACTTTTTTAAAATCGTTCTTTTCTAAAATTTTTTGCGAAGCATGATTAACACTGGTTGTTTTCCCCCGTATCTTCTTCACACTTAGACTAGTTTCTAGGAGAAGATTTAATGCCTGGTTTCCGATTCCATTCCCCACATGTTCTTCAC
>JBQDHL010000053.1:0-11175 GCA_052093725.1 Jeotgalicoccus sp.
ATCTCACCAATGAGCAGGTTTCATGTCAGAGATGACGCACTCCCCCGCTAATGACAGGTTTTATATATAGATTATTTCTCAAAAATAACGATAAAAATTAAAAAAACTTGACCGGCTGTTAGCAGGCCGGTCAATAAATAAATTATTCCAGATTATCGATTGCGTATTGTGCTTCTTCCTCCTCAATACTATTTATTAATATTTACCTTAAATTTAAGAAGATAAAAACCGCCTCCCTATTCCAAACGGAATAAAAAGACGGTTCAAATTATTACTTCATAATGTCCTGTTCTGCCAGAAAATTTGTATTATAGTCATTGCTTAAGAATGCATTGTTCAATAATATATTCTGGTGGAACGGGATTGTTGTATCGATGCCGCTGATTTGGAATTCATCTAGCGCACGTTTCGCTGTTGCTATTGCTTCTTCACGGTTTTTACCGTGGACGATTAGTTTAGCAATCATTGAATCGTAATACGGCGGTATAACGTATCCTGCGTATGATGCAGTGTCCATTCTGACCCCGAATCCGCCAGGCTGAAGGAATTCTGTAATCTTCCCTGCTGACGGCATAAAGTTTTTATACGGGTTCTCCGCATTGATTCTAAATTCAAATGCATGGCCTTCGAATTTAATATCTTCCTGTTTGTAAGGAATTGGTTCATGGTTTGCGACTTGTATTTGTGATTTCACAAGGTCAATGCCGGTAATCATTTCTGTTACTGGGTGCTCAACCTGAATACGCGTGTTCATTTCCATGAAGTAATATTGATGATCGTTTAAGTCATAAATAAATTCAATTGTGCCGGCACCAATATAATCGATGCTTTTCGCTGCACGGACTGCCGTTTCTCCCATTTCAAGTCGTGTTTTCTCACTAATGACAGGGCTTGGTGCTTCTTCCACAAGTTTTTGCATGCGGCGCTGTACTGTACAGTCGCGTTCGCCCAAGTGGACAACATTGCCGTGGTAATCTCCAAGCACCTGAATTTCAATATGACGGAAGTTTTCAATATATTTTTCAATATAAAGACTCTTATTGCCAAATGCACTTTCAGCTTCCTGTTCGGTTAATTTATAGTTCTGAGTTAATTCTTCTTTCGTATGCGCGACGCGGATTCCTTTACCGCCGCCGCCGTGGCTTGCTTTAATAATGATTGGATAACCGATTTCTTCAGCAATGATGTAAGCATCGTCAAGTGACTTAACAACGCCGTCGCTGCCTGGTACTGTCGGTACATCCGCTTCAATCATCGTTTTCTTCGCAACATCTTTAACACCCATTAAAGAAATCGTTTCAGACATCGGTCCGATAAAGATTAAGCTTGATGATTCACACATCTCAGCGAAATCACTGTTTTCAGCTAAAAATCCGTATCCAGGATGAATTGCATCGCAGCCCGTTGACTGTGCAATAGTAATAATTCCAATCATATCCAGGTAGCTGTCTTTTGAAAGTTTGGGTCCGATACAGTAAGATTCTGTCGCTAGTTTCCGGTGTAAACTATCGTGATCTGCTTCAGAGTAAATACTGACAGTTTCGATTCCAAGTTCATGGCATGCACGGATGATTCTAACCGCGATTTCGCCGCGATTGGCAATTAATACCTTTTTAATCATCGTAATCTGAATAATGGCTGATTGTATTCAACCATATCTCCGTCATCTACTAGAATCTCTGTGACTTCACCGGATACTTCTGCCTGTATTTCATTGAATAATTTCATCGCTTCTAGAATACAAACGACTGACGTGCTGCTCACTGTGTCTCCTATTTTGATGTAAGCATCCGCTTCAGGAGAAGGTGCTTTGTAGAACGTACCGACCATCGGTGCTCTGACAACAATTCCTTCGTCTGCTGGCTGAGCTTCTACAGCTGGAGCCTGCGCCTGTGGTGCAGTTTGTGTATGAACAGCCTGAGGCACTTGTGCCACAGCCGGTGCTAATTCTCTTTTAAGTTTAATATCCACATCTTTGTCTTTATAAGAAATTTCAGTAAGCGATGCGCGTTCCATTTTTTCAATTAAAGAATCGACTTGTTCTAAATTCATTAGTTTTACTCTCCCATAAAATAATATGTAATACATTTTACATAGGTGGTCATACCAATTCAAGTGTTAATTAAGAGCAGTAAATATTTACTGCTCTTGATTTGTAATTATGCTCTTGAAACGTACGCAGCTTCGTCAGTGTTAACAACGAGCATATCGCCCTGGTTAACAAATAAAGGAACTTGGATTGTGATACCTGTCTCAAGTGTTGCTGTTTTAGATGCGCCACTCGCAGTATCGCCTTTAATTCCCGGTTCTGTTTCTGCAACTTCAAGCTCAACAGTTTTCGGAAGTTCTACTCCGAGCGTTTCGCTTCCGTACATTATAATTGATACCGGCATATTTTCTTTAAGGAATTTTAATTCGTATTCCAGCTGATCTCCCGGAATTTCGATTTGTTCATAAGAATTGTTATCCATAAATACATAACTGTCGCCGTCTGCATATAAGTACTGCATCTTCATGTTATCAATTTGAGCTCTGCCGACTTTCTCGCCTGCTCTGAAAGTTTTTTCCTGTATTGCTCCGTTGCGAAGGTTTTTTAATTTACTGCGTACAAATGCCGCACCTTTACCCGGTTTAACGTGCTGGAAGTCTAAAACTCTCCAAATATTGCCGTCTACTTCTACTGTAAGTCCAGTTTTAAATTCGTTTACTGAAATCATGATTTTCCTCCTAATAGTCTGTCTGTTTTATACGATAAACAGTTTTTTACTGCTGTGTGTTAATTTTTTAAGGCCAGTTTCGGTAACTATTGTATCATCTTCGATACGTACGCCGCCTAAATCATCTACATAAATACCCGGTTCTATAGTAATACACATACCAGGTTCTAAAATCATTGTACTTTTTTGTGCGAGACCTGGCAATTCGTGTACTTCCAGCCCGAAGCCGTGTCCGAGAGAATGTCCGAAGTTTTCACCATAGCCGTGACCGCTAATTACATCGCGTGCAATACTGTCAGCTTCCTGCCCTGTCATTCCGGATTTAATTTCATCCAGTGACTTCAGCTGAGCTTCTAAAACGACGTTGTATATTTTCTCCATCTCTTTGGAAACAGCACCGATGCCAAATGTACGTGTAATGTCGGATGCATAGCCTTTATAGTACGCACCGAAGTCCAATGTTACCATATCGCCTGATTCAATAACTTTGTCTGAAGCAACACCGTGAGGTAATGCCCCTCTGTGACCGCTTGCAACAATCGTATCGAAACTCGGGCCGCTGGCACCTAAACGTGTCATATAAGCTTCAAGCTCATTTTTAACTTCCATCTCTGTCATACCTGCTTTAACATAAGTTAAAATGTATTCATAAGCCTGATCAGCGATTTCACATGCCTTTTGAATTAATTCAATCTCTTCATCCGTTTTAATTAAACGGATATTTTCTACTTCGCCTGTTAACGGTACTGTTTCAAAATCTTCCTTAATCTTTCTGTATGTATTGTAGTTTACGTGTTCCCCTTCGAAACCAATACGTTTAATGTTTTTCGATTTCATAAATGACACTATGGAATCAAGCAGACCTTTTTCCTGCAATACAAACTCGAAGTCTTCAGCCTGTTCAGCACCCTGGGCTTTATACCTAAAGTCCGACATTAGGAATCTTGAGTCCCTCGTAATAATAAGTGCACCGCTGGAGCCGGTAAAATTACTTAAATATCTTCTGTTATAACTGCTCATTACGAGTAATGCATCTAGGTTTTCTCTCTCAATCAACTGTTGTACTTTATCAAATTTAATCATTTCTCCGCCACCTCTCCATAACCATTTTACATTAAATTATTATCTATTTCATTTTCTTTTTATATTTTAACGCTAACATGTTAAAATAGTCTAATGAAATATAGGAGAATGTGCGATGAAACTTAAACTATCTGCAATGATATTAATATTACTGGCTGCAGGGTGCTCAAACAGTTCACCTGAAGAGACGCTCACCCAGCAGGAGGAATACAAAAGTGAATTAGAAGGCCTGATGCAGACCGAACAGGTGCGTAATCAGCAGCTTACTCTGCATTTGGAAAACCTCGAAACACAAATCGTTAACTTCGAACGTGACCGCGACAATCCAAACGTCGAAAAATACGTTGAAATCGTTACTGTCTATGCCAGCGGCATTACAGAAAACCTGAATAAAATGAATGAACATATTGCTGCTTACCGGGGGAACGAACAGCTGAATACAGGCGATGTCGTTAAAACTAGAGATGCAGTTGCCGATACAGTTGAGACGTATGATACTGCTGTCAGCGAACTGGAACTCACCGAGGTTCTCGAACGTGAACATTCAAATGTTGTTCTTGCCAATGAAGAAATTACTGAAGCTGTTAACCAGATCGCAGATGCACTGGCTGCAGAAGACGATACACTGCTTAACGAAGCAATTGAGCGGCTGCAGTCGGCGACAGAATACTTGTAGAGAGAATGAAGCATAATGACAAAACCGATATACGGCGGCCAGGCAGTACCTGAGGGCGTCATGTTCCAGTCGAAAACCCATATGTCGACAGCCATCCGGCGGACAAATGGTGACATTGATTATTTTGATATGCCACGTCCTCATAAGCCGTTCTTAACTAAATTAAAGAAAATACCGCTCGTCCGAGGAAATATTGCAATTTTAGAATCAAGTGTCTACGGCATGAAGCATATGGACTTTGCAGCGGACCGCTACGACCGTGATCCCCGTGAAGATTATAAAATCGAAGCGGAGAAAAACTCTGCAAATACTGCAAAGGTCGTGCTTTCTACTGTGATTATCGGTATACTTACCTTCTTAATCGGTAAGTTTGTGCTGACTTTGATCCCCGTATTTGTAGCAGAAATATTTTCCGGGGTCATTACAGGAAAACTCGGCCAGGTGGGACTGGAAACACTGATTAAATTAATAATTTTGCTCGGCTACATTTACTTGCTGTCACTGACACCGATGGTAAAGAGATTGTTTCAGTACCACGGTGCCGAACATAAAGTTATTAACTGCTTCGAACAGGATAAGCCGCTCACGGTGGAGAATGTCCAGGCAGAATCGAGACTGCACTACCGTTGCGGTAGTTCATTTATACTGTTTACCGTACTCATCGGATTCGTGGTCTACATGTTTGTACCCGTCGACCCGTTGTACGTGAGAGTTCTTAACAGAATCTTACTGATTCCTGTTGTACTTGGACTGTCATTTGAAGTGTTGCAGATTACTAATAAGCTGAGAGAAGTACCAGTACTTAAATTCCTTGGGCTTCCGGGTTTATGGTTGCAGTACTTGACGACAAAACAGCCGCATAACGATCAGGTTGAAGTCGCAATATATTCATTTAACCATCTTTTAGGGAGTGATAAAAAATGAAAAGAGCTTTGATAATTATCGTTTTGATTATCGCAGCAATCGGGCTTTTGATGAATCTTGATATGGTGCTCGGTATGATTGTAAACTCATTAATAATGCTATTAATACTGGCAGCAGTTTTATACGGCATTTATTATTTCTTTATCTTAACTGAAGATCAGAGAAAATATAAAAAAGCACTGCGCAAAGCAAAACGTAAACAACGTAGAAAATAATACACATATATAAGGAGAGGTTTTTAAGTGGAGAGCTGGATTATTGCTTTAATTATTCTGGCAGTTGTCATCATTGCATTGGTGATAAATGCATTTTTAAGTATGAGAGGCGTCAATATGTTGACAGAAGATGAATTCAATCAGGACCTGCGTAAAGTACAGTTGATTGATTTACGGGAGAAAGATAAATACGAACACGGTCATATACTAGGAGCAAGAAATCTTCCGATTTCATCATTCCAGATGAAAAAAGGCGGTATCCGTAAAGATAAACCGGTTTATTTATACGATCAAAATGGGCGTACAGCGTTACGTGCAGCACGTATGCTGAAAAAAGACGGGCATAAAGACATTAACGTTCTTAAGCAGGGAATTGCTAAATGGACGGGTAAAATTAAATCTAAAAACCGCTAATATATTATTAAAGCGTCTGACCGACTTTGGTCAGACGCTTTTTTATTGGATTATGAGTTAATCGATAGACCACATTTAAACGAATAGCCTTACCCGCTCGCAGAATACAAAAAAAGCCTGCAGCATCAATTTGCCGCAGGCTCTAAATATCATTCCCTTAGTTTTTGTGGAATGGTGTTTTAACGAATTTAGCAGGTACATCTTTGTTACGTACTTTGATTACGAATTCTTTATCTAACTCATAGAAGTCAGTATCAACTAATGCGAAACCGATTGAACGCTTAGTCGTTGGTGACTGCGTTCCGCTCGTTACGTATCCTACTTTGTTTCCTTCGTTATCGTATACTTCGTAGTCCGTACGCGCGATTCCTTTGCCTGTAATTTCAAATCCAGACAGACGGCGTGGAATACCTTTTTCTTTTTGTGCTTTTAATACCGGCTGACCGATGAAGTCGCCTTTATCCACTTTAACAGCGAATCCGATGCGTGATTCTAGTGGTGAGATTTCAGGTGATAAATCCTGGCCGTGAAGTGGAAGTCCCGCTTCAAGACGAAGTGTATCACGTGAACCAAGTCCACATTCAACGGCACCGTTATCTACGAATAGTTTCCACAGGTGAAGTGTATCTTCCGGTTTGCAGTAAAGCTCAAATCCGTCTTCTCCTGTGTATCCGCTTTGAGAAATAATAACGTCTTTACCATCTACCTGAGCGCCTGTTACAAAGTTGAACATTTTCAACTCAGAAAGATCAGTTTTTGTAAATTTCTGTACTAACGCTCTTGCATTTGGTCCCTGCACTGCAAGCTGACCGTAATCCGCAGATACGTTTTCTACAACAGCGTCGTATCCTTCGATAGCTTTAAGCCACTCGAAGTCTTCTTCAGTGTTGCCTGCGTTGGGAATAAGCAGGTATTCATTGTCAGCGAGCTTGTAAAGTACAAGGTCGTCGATTACTCCGCCTTTTTCGTTAGCGAGTGCAGTGTATTGAGCTTTTACATCTGTTAACTTAGAAACATCGTTAGTCAGTGCATAGTTTAAGAATTCTTCAGCTTCGGCACCTGTAACAAGAATTTCACCCATGTGACTGACATCAAAAATACCGACATCTTCTCTTACTGCTGTATGTTCTTCTTTGATGCTTGAGAACTGAACAGGCATTTCCCAGCCGCCAAAATCGACCAGTTTTGCACCGTTCTCATGATAGTACTCGTTTAAAGGTGTTCTTTTTAACTCACTCATACAATTTCCTCCTCAAATAAATAAAACAGGACAGTGACTAATCGCTGTCCTGTTGAAATAATCTTCAGGATTACGTCGCAATACTGTCCTTTTGCCTGAGAGATTCACCTGTATCGGCTTGCTCCTTCGGCGACGCTGAACGCGTTCTCTCCAGTATTATTCATCCGTAACTGTCTTTTGAATCCGTATACATTATACTCATAATTTATTTGAAATGGCAAGCTGAATACTCACGCCTTAAAATCCATTTTGTGCATGTATCCAATGATTTCAGCTGCAGTATTTCCGACTGTTTGGGAAGTGTCGATTTCTCTGTCGGCCAATGTTTTATATATATCCAGTCTCGAATTATAAAGAGTACGGACTTTTTCAATATCCTGATTGCCGAGCGGGCGATTGTCGTCTTCCTGAATCCGGCTGTACAGATTTTCAAATGATGTATTTAAAAAAAATACAGGCATGTCTGTTAAATCTTTCAGCAGTGCATATGATTTATCATATGTAACTACCCCGCCGCCGGTTGCAATAATGACATTTTCTTTAAGTGTCGATTGCAATGCCTGAAATTCATATTCCCTGAATGCCGCTTCACCTTCTGCCCGGAAGATTTCCGGAATCGTTTTGCCTGCGATTGTTGGAATTACTGCATCGAGGTCGACTACCTTCTTATTCAATTGTGTGCCGAGTTCATGTGCGATTGTCGTTTTACCGCACCCCATAAAGCCGATTAATATCATATTATCATTCACCTAATTTATTATTTGGTCGATTCTTGAAATATAGATTTCAATTAAATTCCTGCGGATATCGAGTATCAGCTGAAATCTATTAATGTAATGATAGTATACTCCGACTAAATATATAAGTAAAAAGTATACAGACAGGCTGAAAAACCCGTCACTTTTTAAAGATAAGCGTTTCATCGGCTGCTCCTTTCAGCTGCAAGGTAATAGATTCTTTCGTTTCTGTGATGACAAAGGACTCGATATTGAACATTAAAGTTACAAATCCTGCATTGTCGATACTTTTAATAATTCGACCGCTGCTGTAGCGATATGTGACGTCTCCCCTGTCCGTCTTAAAATTAATTACCGATCCTCCGGCAGCGTCGACTACATCCGCTGTATTATATGTTTCTATAATATCCAGCATGAAGATATCAGTATCGTAATGATCTTCGTGAAGTGTCAGTGCTTGAAACAGTATCATCACATTAGGCATCACTGCCATAATTAAAGCAGCAGTCATCAGTGACAGCAGCATCTCCAAATAAGTGAATCCTTCAGCCGCATATTTTTTTGAGCCGTTCGTCACATGGTATCCCCGCCTTATCAAAAATTTTTTCTGCAGCTTTAATATAGTCGTGAGGATCGTCATACCGCGTGCTCATCACATACATTTCCCGGTAAACTTTAAGTTGTTCCAAACTCAGCTGATCGGTGCTTGATATAAAAATAAGCCCCGGAAGCAGCAGTACGATAAATGTAAAAATCAGCAGAGCGAGCATGCTGTCAAATAATAAAAAACCATCATTGTTCAATTCTGAATCTTCCTTTCTGAATTTGGAATATAAACTTAACAATCTTACCTTCGCACGATAAATACACCGTACCGAAAGCATTCGTATCTCCATTTTCTTTGTAAGTAAAATTATTCATACCGTAATTCTCCAGCCGGCATGTCTTCAGTTCATAACTTGAAATTATTCTACGGGCTTTGTCCCTTACAGTAATAGTTTGAATATCGTGTTCCATCAACACGATAAATGACTCTTTTGCAGCGAGTGCATTCATCTGTGCACCCTGGAATACGTAACTGATGCTGTCAATTTCATCCGCGGGGTCGTTTTCTTTATACTCAGGTAAATGCGGAATAGATAGAGACAAAATAATGCTGACCAGCAATAAAGCCAGCATCATTTCCATCATGGTAAAACCGCTATTGCCGCGTTGCTTCGCCATTAGTTATCGTAATTGAATCGCCATTTTGGCAGCTGACCTGTTCAGCTGTTAAATAATCGGGCACCAGTTCCTGAATCGTCGCAGGTGTTCCGCCTTCGTTGAGCGTATATGCTTCTATCTGGCTTTGAACCATACGAACCTGCGCTTCACATCCTGTATCCTGCACATTTCTGCTCTGTGCTGCGATATTCGGGATGATCAGTATAATAAGTACTGAAATTACGAGCAGTACCAGCAGCATTTCAATCAGTGTAAAGCCTTCTTCATTGTTGTTAAATTTACGTTTAATTGTTCTTCTCATAATATAATTCCTCCTATTGTATTGTGCTCATCATATTGAATATCGGGAGCACAATTACTAAATACAAACAGACAATTAACAGCCCGAGAATTAAAAATATAATGGGCTGTATTTTCTTCGTTAAGCTTTCAATTTTAATAATGATATTCTCAAGAGAATATTCGCTGTAAATAATGAGTTCCTGTCCAACATTGCTGTTGTATTCGCCGTGATTGACGAACACAGCAAGCCGTCTGTCCAGCATATCCAATTCCTCAATGGCATCCCCGAGCGATATGCCGTAAAGCAACTGCTGCTCGATAGTTTGTGCAAGCAGGCTTAAATAACGGTTAATCGTCTGCGTCTTAAACAGCAGTATAATTTCTTTTACTTCAAGACCGTTATTTAAAAAGTATCCAAACTCACGCGAGAAACGGTAAGTGACATAATATTTAAAGTAAGT
This sequence comes from Jeotgalicoccus sp., assembly GCA_052093725.1. Taxonomy (GTDB): domain Bacteria; phylum Bacillota; class Bacilli; order Staphylococcales; family Salinicoccaceae; genus Jeotgalicoccus. The sequence continues at coordinate 9,974 of JBQDHL010000053.1, forward strand.
TTTAACGACGGGTACTTTCAACAGCAGCTTTGCTGCTAATTCAGTATTTTTAAGATTGATGATAATCAGCACCATAAGTGCAAAAAGGAATACTGCCAGAAGTGCAGCCAAAGCTGCATAAGGTAAGTAGTTCAAAGTGAGTGTCAGTATATTGACGAGCATTGTTTTATCCGCCTGCATTGCACTGTAGAGATCATTAAACTGCGGAATTACTGTGTAATTTAACAGCACGAGCATAATGATAAATATACAGACGAGCACGAGCGGATACTGTAATGTCTTTACGAGCTGGTTTACGGTCCGGCGGCGTGTGTTTAAATATTCTCCGGACTGTTCCAGGTTCATAATTATTTCACCGTGTATTTCCGCGAATGACACCTGCATAATTATCGATTTTGAAAACCCAAGATATTTCAGTACAGCACTAAAGGATGTGCCTTCGTTTATTAGTTCAAGCAGTTTTTTTCTGTCTGCCTGTTTAATTACATCGTACTGTTCAGTTAAGAAGGTTAATGCCTGTTTCATCGTAAAACCGTTTTGAAGCAGACCGGCAAGCTTGATTAAAAAATGCGCATCATATTTACCGAGCTTATTGGAACGACCGACGGTAATATTCATACTCTTCATCTGTCAGTGCCCCTTCCCGGTATATTTCCTGAAGCTTATTCTGAATGGTTGTATACGAGACGCTCCCGCCGTTTAGATGCTCCTTAATCATTTCTTTATCTAAATACTCATAAACGATGAAGGAACCGTCAGCTGTATGAATCAGCCGTTGATTAACGATGAGCGAAATACTTTCAGTCATTTCTTCTTTATATAAACCGTAATCTTTCAGCCGGGTTAACGTGCTGAGGGCATTTTTACTGTGGAAGGTGCTCAGCACCAAATGTCCCGAAAGACTTGTTTTAAGCAGTTCTTCTGCGATTATGCTGTCACGAATTTCACCGAACATAATAATATCCGGATCACACCGGAGCACTCCGCGGATAAGTGGTGCATAGCTTAAGTGTGCTTTATCATTAATTTCGACTTGTACGAGACCGTCTATTTCAAACTCGACCGGATCTTCGATGCTTATAATCTGACGAGTGATTTCTGTTACTGCATCACTCGCGAGACGGTACATCACTGTACTTTTTCCGGAGCCCGTCGGACCTGTAAAGAGAATCAATCCTTGTGATAATTTCATATACGATGTG
>JBQDHL010000054.1:0-11157 GCA_052093725.1 Jeotgalicoccus sp.
AACTGCTCGAAAGTTCTTTCGTAATAAATCTTGCACCTTTCCTTGAATATGCTGAAGCATTTGAAGATGAAAGTGCAAAAATTGTTTTTGGACATAACGACGGTGAAACAGAACTTTTATATAAAGACCGTGAAACATTTTATGCGCACTTTTCAAATAAAGGCAAACGCCTGCATGAAGATGGACTGTTTGATTTATTAGTCGTCGGTGAAGATGGCATTGAACAGCAGCGACTCGTTTACGTAACAAAAATAGAATTCAAATAAAAAAACCGCGAACTTTAAGTTCGCGGTTTTTTCTATTATTGAGCCGGCGGCCCTTTCGGCTGTAGAATATTGCCTTCTTTTCTTTCCTTGTGCAATCTGTATCTGTAACCGGCAAGAATAATTGCAATTACAATTAAACATTCAGCAACAGGGTAAAACGCACCGAAAAATGTCAGGAATATAACTCCGATAAACATCATTAAATAAATAACTACTGTTTGCCACAGCTTAATTTTGCGAGCAAATCCTAATTGATACACGATGGCACACAGCACGAAAATCGTAATGAATAAATACCACATACCGGCTTCAGGATTTGTATCCAGACCATATAATCTCCCGAAGAAAGTGAGACGCTCTTGTAACCCCATCCCACTTTGGGTATTCAGGAGAATGAGAGGATTAAACAACTGCCTCACTCCACTTCGCTATTATTACTTGCTTTTCTTACTCGATTTTTCACGAGCATTTTTCTCTAGAATTTTCTTACGCATACGAATTGTTTCCGGAGTAATCTCCACAAGTTCGTCATCGTTAATATATTCCAGTGCTTCTTCAAGAGTCAGAGATCTAGGTTTCTTCATCGTAGTCGTCTGCTCTTTATTTGCTGAACGAATGTTGTTGGCAGCTTTAACTTTAGTAATGTTAACAGCAAGGTCATTTTCGCGTGAGTTTTCTCCAACGATCATACCTTCGTACACTTCAGTACCAGGTTCCATAAAGTTCGTTCCGCGTCCTTCTAGTGCAAGGATTGAGTATGTGCTTGCCGCACCTTTATCAATCGATACAAGAACACCATTTCTTCTTCCGCCGATACGTCCTTTAACTAATGGACGGTACTCTTCGAAAGTATGGTTGATGATACCGTATCCGCGTGTCATTGACATGAATTCCGTGCGGTATCCAATAAGTCCACGTGCAGGAATCAGGAAAATCAGACGAGTCTGCCCGTTACCTGTTGTTACCATGTCGAGCATTTCACCTTTACGTGTACCCATTGATTCGATAATACTTCCAGTGTTTTCTTCGTGAACATCGATTTGTACACGTTCGAATGGCTCACATTTAACACCATCTACTTCACGAATGATAACTTCTGGTTTTGACACTTGAAGTTCAAAGCCTTCACGGCGTAAGTTCTCGATAAGAATAGACAGGTGAAGCTCACCGCGTCCTGAAACTCTCCATGCATCCGGCTGATCTGTAGGATCTACACGCAGTGATACATCCGTCTCTAATTGAAGCATTAAACGCTCTTCAATTTTTCTAGCTGTAACGTGCTTCCCTTCGCGTCCTGCGAATGGTGAGTTGTTTACGGCAAATGTCATTTGCAGAGTCGGTTCATCAATATGAAGAATAGGCAGTGCTTCCTGAGCATCAGTCGGCGTAATTGTTTCACCTACGTTAATATCTTCCATACCACTGATTGCAATCAGTTCTCCGGCTTTTGCACTTTCAATTTCAACACGAGAAAGTCCAAGGAAACCGAAAATTTTCGATACACGGAAGTTTTTAACAGATCCGTCGATTTTAATTACCGAAACAGTTTCACCTACGTTAATCGATCCGCGGAATACGCGTCCGATTCCGATACGTCCGACATAGTCGTTATAGTCCAGTAATGATACTTGGAACTGTAGCGGCTCGTCACTGTTGTCTACCGGTGCAGGTACGTAGTCTAAAATAGTGTCGTAGATAGACTGCATGTTTTCATCCTGCTCACCTAATTCAAGGCTTGCTGTACCGTTCATTGCAGATGCGTATACAACCGGGAATTCCAGCTGCTCGTCATTTGCATCAAGTTCAATAAAGAGTTCAAGTACGTCGTCCACTACTGATTCAGGACGTGCACTAGGTTTGTCAATTTTGTTTACTACTACTACTGGTTTTAAATTTTGCTCTAATGCTTTTTTAAGTACAAAGCGTGTCTGAGGCATCGTCCCCTCATATGCATCGACAACTAGAATTACGCCGTCAACCATTTTCATAATACGCTCTACTTCACCACCGAAGTCAGCGTGACCTGGTGTATCTAAAATGTTAATACGCGTATCTTTGTAGTCGATCGCTGTATTTTTCGCAAGAATCGTAATTCCGCGTTCACGTTCAATATCATTCGAGTCCATGGCACGATCATCAACGTGTTCATTTTCACGGAAAATACCAGACTGTTTTAACAGTTGGTCTACAAGTGTCGTTTTACCATGGTCTACGTGTGCAATAATTGCAATGTTTCTAATGTTTTCTCTCAGGTTCATCAAGAGGATTTTCCCTTCGTATATAGAATATCTTTATAACCGTAACAGTATACCATATTTTTTACCAATCTCAACATCAAGGATTTATTTTTTATGATATAATTCGAAATAAGACAAATGACTTTTAGGGGAATACTTATGGAAAAGAAAAAATCAAAAGCTGTATTTTTCATACTGGCTGTTTTGGCCGTTTTAATGATGGTCGCATTTTCAGTCTTCATCGCTGAAGAAATGATAATACTTGCAGTGCTTTCAGTTATTGTGTTTATCGCCATCTTCGGTGCTGGTTTCACACTCAAGAAAAAATATCGTGAAAATGGGTGGCTCTAACTTCAGTTTTTATTTAACTGCTTATTTATTATAACAGATTTCCTTATTTGTATTGGAAAAATAGGGAAATCTGTTATATTTTTTTGTCATTTTTTAAATTTTTGTCTTTTGACGACAATTTAAGGCCGGGCAATAATGAATCTATCATTATTAAAGGAGCTTTGCTGTGAGACAAAAAAATGAGAAATTAAAGGTTTATGAGTTTCTGTATAACCGGTTGCCTTTTAGCGATGACGAATCTGAAGAATATGAAGCAATGCAGCGGATGGACCTGCTGGAAGAACATTTCGATTTGTATTTACAAAAAATTAATACATCAAAAATGGAACTGTTCTGGCATTGCGAAATAATTGTAGGCACTGACCACGAGCTGATCAATGTACTGATTGCAACAGAATACTGCTATTACTTGTTCATTCTCCACGACTACGCCGGCGAACATTTTATTAATCCTTTTAATATTTTAATCGACAGCAGCTATGAAGCTGTCTACGATTTAAACCGTACATCAAAAGTTTACGAAAAGTTTAAAGAGACACTTATTGATGATGGTAAATTTCAGCGTCCGATTATAATCAAACATGTTGTAATGAACGAAACATTTAAATTGGCAAAGCGTCCCTCAGATCAGTTTTTATCACTTAAGAATCTCCCTTTTTACTTGAGAGCCATTGAACACAGCGCTGTAATCAGAAAAAAGCAGCCGCGTCCGGGATTACCAAGTTAAAAAACCGTACGAATATCTCGAGCGCAACCGCAAATGATTTCGCGTATGGTTTTAAATGTACATCCTGCATGGAATTCAATCTTGAGCTTCTCAGCAGTAAATTGATTATGTGTGAATCCTGCAATACCATTCATAATATAGAAAATATGTTTACAGATTACTTTGATATGCTGAGCCTGCTTAATATTTCGGAACCGTACACTAAAAAACAAATTAAAAAACATATCAGCATCCCGCTCAGCAACTACGCCTTGTTAAAGTATGTCAGTAAAATTTTTACTAAAACGTCGAAGCATGCCCAACAATACTATTATAAATCATGAAATTCATCATGGAAATCATGAAGCATTTTATCATCTGTAAAGTGCTCGAGTATTTCTGAATGAATTTTGGGATTGCCGCTTATGACACTCGTCGAACTTAAGAGCGGCAGTTCCTCTCCGTATATATCCGTCGTCTTATAGCCAAGCTCACCCGTTATAATTGCACCCCCGGTATAATCCCACGGATACAGTTTGAAAAACAGCAGTGCAGAAATCTGTCCTCTTGCAAGCATAGCAAATTCAAGTGCTGCCGAACCGTAAGACCGGACACTGCGCGATTTAGCCATAATCTCAAAAAATGGAGTTCGCGTCGCTTCGCCGAGAATTCTTTTTGGATTAATAGCAATTAAAGACTGATTTAAAGGAACATCTACTGCTGATTTAAGTGTCTGGTCATTTAAAAAGGCACCGTTGCCGTATTTAGCGTGATACAAATCTCGCTTCATGCAATCATATACTAAGCCGCAATACGGTTTCCCGTCAATAAACACACCGATGGATATTGCGAAGTTCTCTCCTTGATGCACAAAATTTAACGTGCCATCAATTGGATCGACAATCCAGATTACACCTTTTGTATCATTTATATTTTCACCGTGACCTTCTTCTCCGATAATACGGTGCTCCGGAAAGCGCTCCAGAATTTTAGTGTATAAAAATTGCTCAGTTTCTTTATCAACATCAGTGACCAGATCATTCGGATTTGATTTACTGTCCACTTTAAACTCCTGAGTCATGCGCGTTTCGATAAATTTCCCTGCTTCAACGATTAGTTCTTTGCCAAAGTTATATATCTCCATGAATACACCTCAATCATTTGATTGCTACTCAACTTTATTTTATCATAAGAGAGACCTTTTGAAAGGAGCTCAACCTTAATGAAGTATACTTTTACACAAACAGACTTCGATGTCTTTAATATCGACGGCCTGGAAAACAGAATGGCAGCACTTATTGAAAATACACGACCGAAACTTGAACAGCTCGGAGAACACTTCAGCGCGTACATAACTGAAATGACCGGCGACGAGACCTACGCTCATGTTGCAAAACATGCACGCCGTACGACGAACCCACCCGATGACACATGGGTGGCATTCAGCACTAACCCCCGCGGCTACAAAATGATGCCGCACTTCCAGATTGGTTTATATAACAGCCATGCATTTTGCATGTATGGTATTATTTACGAATCAAAAGATAAAAAACGCCTTGCTGAAAACTGGCTGAATAACATGGAAAAATTCGATAACTTACCTGAAGACTATCAAATTTCATTAGATCATATGAAACCCGCAAAAACAGCACTTAATGAACTTGCTGAAGATGAGCTCGAAAAAGGACTCATCAGACTGCGCGATGTTAAAAAAGGCGAATTTTTAGTCGGTAAAGTATATAAACCCGGCGATAAGGAATTAAGATCAGACGAAGTTTTTATAAAAGACCTCGAGCAGGTTATGGAAAACCTCGTTCAGTTCTATCATCAGGACTAATATTTTTATTTGACGCAGAACCCATATGGATTCTGCGTTTTTTTGATTTTTCTAGAAGGTTTCTCACACGAATCAGGATAATCAAAAACGGAGTCCCCATTTACCGGAGGACTCCGTTCTCTCATTCATTTTACAGCACAGTTATTTGTTCTCTCGTTATTGTTTTGTGATTCGACTGCAGAGCCAGTGACTGGATTTCTCCCATTTTACTGAGGTCCAGGTTACCGCCGCTGACGATAACTCCTGTGTGCTCGGAGTCAATTTTGTCGTTGTATGCTAAAAGTGCTGCAAGTGCTGATGCACCGGCGCCTTCGACTAATGATTTTGTTCGCTCGAGCAGATATATCATTGCATATGCAATTTCGCTCTCAGACACGCAATATATTTCATCGACATACTGACGAACGATCTGCTGAGTTAATTCGCCGGGTTGTTTGACAGCGATGCCTTCTGCAATTGTACTGCAGCTGTTAAGCACCACATTGTCGTCTTTCGTATAATATGATTTAAACATTGATGGTGCATTTACTGCCTGCACACCAATTATTTTAATAGATGGTTTAATCATCTTAGCAGCTACTGCAATACCGCTTATTAACCCGCCGCCGCCTATCGGTACTATTATCGTATCGAGCTGCGGTATTTCTTCCAGCAACTCTACACCGATTGAGCCTTGTCCTGCCATAATGTCGTAGTCATCAAAAGGATGTACGTAAGTTGCTCCTGTCAGTTTTTTATGTTCCAGAGAAGCCGTAAATGCTTCCTGGAAACTTTGACCGACAAGTTTAACTGTTGCACCGTATCCTTTTGTTGCTTCGACTTTAGCTGAAGGCGTACCTTCAGGCATAAAGATAGTAGCAGTAGCATTCAATTTCTTAGCAGCTAAAGCCACACCCTGTGCATGGTTTCCTGCAGATGCAGTTACCACGCCAGCCGCCAGCTGTGCCGGAGTTAATTTTGACAGTTTATAAGAAGCTCCCCGGTATTTAAACGCACCGGTCTTTTGATGATTTTCCAATTTCATATAAACATTTTTACCGGTTCTTTCATTTGTTGTCTGTGATGTTACCACCGGTGTTTTGTGCACATTGCCTCGCAGATATTCCATAGCATCTCTGACTAAATCACTGTTTAACGAATTCCCAAAAGACCACGCTCCTCAAAAGCTGTTATTTTTTCTTCATTTAATAATGTTAATGCGATATCATCCCAGCCGTTAATTAATTTTTCTTTATGGTATGCCGGAATGTCAAAACTTAATGTCTTGCCATTGCTGTCAGTAATTTTCTGTTTCACTAAATCGACCGACAAATTAAACTGTCCGTTTTTTGCCTGTTCCTGCCATTCTTCTACTTGTGCTTCAGGCATTTTAATTATAATAATGCCGTTTTTGAATGCGTTTGAGTAAAATATATCTGCAAACCCCGGGGCAATGATAACTTTATAACCGTAGTCTAAAAGCGCCCAGGGTGCGTGCTCTCGCGATGAACCGCAGCCGAAGTTATCACTTGCGACCAGCACCGAAGCGCCGTCAAATTTCGGATCATCCATATCGAAGTCCGGACGCTTCGTACCGTCTTCATTAAAACGCCAGTTATGGAAAACGAACTCACCGAATCCTGTACGTTCAATGCGTTTTAAAAACTGCTTCGGAATAATCTGGTCTGTATCAACATTGGAACGGTTCAGCGGATATACTTTACCTTCATGTTTTGAAATTGCCTCCATAATTAGCCTCCTACGCAGTTACTCTGCTCTGATATTTTCTAACGTCTACGAAACGGCCGTTAATCGCTGCTGCCGCGGCCATTTCCGGGCTGACAAGATGAGTTCTTGCACCATTCCCCTGACGGCCTTCAAAGTTACGGTTTGAAGTTGATGCGCAGCGTCCGCCGGCAGGTACTGTGTCCTCGTTCATACCAAGACAGGCACTGCATCCTGCATTACGCCACTCAAACCCTGCATCAATGAAAATTTTATCGATACCAAGAGCTTCCGCTTCCTGCTTAACAAGGAACGATCCCGGTACTACGATCGCCTTCACACCTTCTTTAACCTGACTGCCTTGAATAATATCTGCTGCACGCTGTAAATCCAGTACACGTGAATTCGTACATGAACCGATAAATACATGATCAATTTCAATATCCGTAATTGCCATTCCTTCTTCAAGTCCCATATACTCAAGCGCACGTTTTATTGAATCTTCGTCTTTGGAACCGCTGACCGTCGGTGTAGTTGCACTGATTGGCACTACCATACTCGGGTTCGTGCCCCACGATACCTGTGGTTCAATTTCCGAAGCATTAATTTCAAGAGTCGAGTCATATTCCGCGCCTTCGTCAGTACTTAAACTCAGCCACTCATCAGCGAGTGCTCTATATTCCACTTCATCTCTCGGAACGTAACGGCGTCCGCGGAGGAAGTCCACAGTCGTTTCATCTGGTGAAATCAATCCCGCACGTGCTCCACCTTCAATAGACATATTACATACTGTCATGCGACCTTCCATCGTTAAATCCCTGACAGCTTGTCCTGTGTATTCAACGACATATCCAGTACCAAAATCGACACCGAATTTTGCAATGATCGCTAAGATTAAATCTTTTGCAGTCACTCCAACACTTAATTCGCCGTTCACTTTTACATTCATCGTTTTCGGTTTCGTCTGCGTTAAAGTCTGTGTTGCAAAGACGTGTTCGACTTCACTCGTTCCGATACCAAAAGCAAGTGCTCCAAATGCACCGTGAGTCGATGTATGAGAATCCCCGCAGACAATTGTCTTCCCTGGCTGCGTTAAACCGAGCTGCGGTCCAATGACGTGAACAATCCCCTGATCCGGATGATACATATCTGCAAGTTTAACTCCGAATTCCTCACAATTTCTCTTTAATGCATCCATCTGTTTTTGAGCAATTGCATCCTGCGCATCTTCTCTGTTTTTAGTCGGAACGTTGTGATCCATCGTTGCGAACGTTAAATCCGGACGGCGGACTTTCCTATTATTTAAGCGTAATCCTTCAAAAGCCTGAGGTGAAGTCACTTCATGGATTAAATGCTGATCGATGTAGAGTAAATCCGGTTTTCCTTCTTCTTGATGAACGACATGACGTTCCCAGATTTTTTCGATTATAGTTTTTTTCTGAACCATGTTAACCTTCTCCTTTAACTTTTTTATAGACAGCTAATAATTTTTTCAGTCATTTCCGTTGTAGACAACGTCGCTGCTCCGTCAATATTTAAATCTGCCGTTTTAAATCCTTCAGATAGTACCTGATTCACTGCTTTTTCTATCGCAGCTGATTCTTCGTGTAAATCAAATGAATATTTAAGCATCATACCGACCGATAACATCATGCCGATTGGATTAGCTTTATTTTCACCGGCAATATCTGGTGCCGAACCGTGAATCGGTTCGAACAGCCCTAACCCCGTCTCACTTAGACTTGCTGATGGCAGTACTCCTAGTGATCCTGTAATAACTGAAGCTTCATCACTTAAAATATCTCCAAATAGGTTTTCTGTTACTATCACATCGAAATACGCAGGATTCGTAATCAGTTTCATCGCGGCTGCATCAACAAGTTCATGCTCTACAGTAACTTCAGGGTATTCTTTACCGACCTCATTTACTATTTCACGCCACATCCGGCTCGATTCCAGCACGTTTGCCTTGTCGACTGATGTTAAATGTTTGCGTCGTGTCATCGCTGTATCAAATGCTGTCCGGACGATTCTCTCAATTTCATCGTGTGTATACGTTAATGTATCGACAACACTTCTGCCGCCGTCACGACGCTCACTCGGCTGCCCGAAATACAACCCGCCTGTCAGTTCTCTGACAATCATTAAATCACTGCCGTGAACAATGTTTTGTTTTAATGGAGATGATGCTTCCAGTGAATCAAAAATAGTCACCGGACGCAGATTAGCAAATAAATTAAAGTGCTTGCGGATTTTTAATAATCCCTGTTCCGGGCGGACTTTGCTGTCTGCCCATTTTGGACCACCAACAGCACCAAGAAGTATAGCGTCAGCCGATTCACACGCGTCTATTGTTGTCTTAGGCAGTGGATCATTATGCTTATCAATAGCAACTCCGCCAATATCTTTTGCCTCAGAAGTAAATTCGTGATTAAATTTTTCTCCTACAGCTTTAAGTAATGCTTCAGCTGATTTCATTATTTCCGGACCAATACCATCGCCGGGAAGTGTTATTATATGTTTTTTCATTGCCGATTCTCCCCTTTATGCATTTACACTTTCAGCAGCAGTCACCGCATGTTCACTCATCAGATAACGGTTTACTGCATTAATATATGCATTTGCCGATGCTGCGAGCACGTCCTGAGCTGTACCCCGTCCTGAAAACTGCTGGCCGTTAATATTAAGCTGCACACGGGATTCTGCAAGTGCGTCTTTCCCGCCGCCGACCGAACTCAGCTGGTAGTCGAGTAAGTTAGTTGTCTCAGAAAGGATTTCCTGAATCGCCTTGTACAATGCTTCGACACTGCCTGAACCTGTTACTTTGTGTGCTACATGCTGACCTTCCGGTGTGACGACGTCGATATGTGCTTTCGTCTGACCGTCCTGTTCGTAATTCACTTCAAAATTTTCTAAAATATAACGTTCAATGTTCGATGCATCTGTTTTGATTTCCATAATAATCGAATAAAGATCATCGTCGGTTACTTCTTTTTTATGATCTGTCAGTGCTTTAAAGTTCTTAAATGCTGCAGACAGTTCCTCTTCAGTCAGTTCGACTTTAAATGATTTCACTTTATCTTTAAATGCATGACGACCGGAATGTTTACCTAAGAACAGTGTGTTTGCTGAATCTGCAGAAACACCGACCAGTGCCGGGGAAATAATTTCATACGTTTCCGTATTTTTCAGCATACCGTCCTGATGAATGCCTGCTTCATGAGCATAGGCATTGCGGCCGATAATTGCCTTATTCGGCTGCACTGCCATACCTGTCAGTTTTGCAACAATATCACTCGAGCGTTTAATTTCCTGTAAATTTAAATTCGTTGTATACGGATAAAAATCTCCGCGTATGTGTAATGCTACCGCGATTTCTTCCAGTGCTGCATTTCCCGCACGTTCACCGATACCGTTAATGGAGCACTCTATTTGTGTCGCCCCATTTTCAATACCTGCTACCGAGTTTGCCACTGCCATTCCAAGATCGTTATGACAGTGCGTCGACAGAACCGCTTTATTTATATTCGGAACATTCTCCGAGACATATTTGAACATTTCACCGTATTCTTTCGGAGTCGTATATCCGACCGTATCGGGCAGGTTAATAATTGTTGCACCTGCTTCGATAACGGCTTCAATAATCTCCGCCAGGAATGGCAGCTCTGTGCGCGATGCATCTTCTGCCGACCACTCCACTTCATTAAATAAAGTTTTCGAATACGTCACCATCTCCACCGATGTGTCGATGACTTTCTTTTTATCCATCTTCAGCTTATACTCCCGGTGAATCGGACTCGTTGCCAGGAAAATATGAATTCTCGGAGCCGGTGTATTTTTAAGCGCTTCGTAAGCACGATCAATATCGTGTTTTGTCGTTCTGGCAAGCGCCGTTACTGTAGAATCCTTAATCGTATCTGCAATGAGCTTCACCGCCTGGAAGTCACCTTCTGAAGAGGCAGGAAAGCCTGCTTCTATAACGTCAACGCCGAGTCGTTCGAGCTGTTTTGCAATCTCCAGTTTCTCTTTTTTATTTAAATTGACTCCTGGTGACTG
>JBQDHL010000055.1:0-10449 GCA_052093725.1 Jeotgalicoccus sp.
CAGACCCCGATATGCAATCTTTCGAGCATGAAGCATTACTTGTTTATATTGAAGACCTTACTCCTGAACAAGTACGCAAATTACATCAGGTCGCTCATATTTTATATGGGGATGATTTCGAATGACTGTCCGTAAACGGAAACAAACAGGTAAATGGGAATATGATGTGAAAGATTCAAACGATGAAAGAGTGCGCAGGGGGAATTTCAAAACGAAAGCTGAAGCTGAAATTGCCGAACGTGAGTTTTTATTCGCAGATAAGAAAAATATTCAAGGCGTCAATCAAGACATCACTTTTAAAGAATATTATGAAACATGGCAAGAAGTGCATCTGCAGAAAAATATTACTCAGGGTTCAAAGAATTTATATCAAAATGCTTTAAATAAATTCCTCGATTATTTTGGTGAGGATATGAAATTGAATCGTCTAACACGTCTTGATTTTCAAAAATTCATCAACCACTACGCATCAACGCGAACACATGAATCCGCTCGCAAATTAAAAAATAATTTATCTCGTGCGCTTAAAGACGCTGTATATGATGGTTACATTGAACGTACTCCAGCATATAATATTGATATCAATGCTGCAATTCCCGAAGCTTCTTCTGATGACAAATTCATTAATTATGCCGATTTTATTAAAATACGTGACTATGCCATCAATAAATTTGAAATTTCTTACTTTATAATCTATCTATTGATAATTACAGGCGCACGGTTCGGTGAAATTCAGAAATTAGAGGCTAAGGACATCGATAAAGAGAATAACACAATCCATATTCGTGGAACTAAAACAAAAAAATCAGACAGACATATCATAGTTTCAAATAGTGATATTGACTTTATAATAAATAGACTTGATAAATATCCTGACAAAAAACCGCTCCATCTTTCCAATAAAGCAGTGACTAAAGCACTGAGACATATCATATCGGTTTTAGATATCGATAAAGAACATATTACATTGCATATGATTCGACACACACATTGTTCAGTATTGTTGTATCAGGGGTTGGATATTCATTACGTCAGCAAAAGACTGGGCCATTCTAACACTAGAGTGACTTTTAATACGTATAGTCATCTTTTGAAGGAAAGAAAACAAGAGGAAGATAAAAAAATCGAGAATTTTTTGGAACAAGAATGGAACAAAGCATAATAAAAACCCCTTAAACATTGCTGTTAAGGGGTTTGGTAACGGACAGTGAGGGATTCGAACCCTCGAAACGAGTTAACGTTTACACGCTTTCCAAGCGTGCGCCTTAAGCCACTCGGCCAACTATCCAGAATTAAAAAAACAGAAGTGCGATTACACTTCTGAGTATGACCCGTACGGGAATCGAACCCGTGTTACCGCCGTGAAAGGGCGGTGTCTTAACCGCTTGACCAACGGGCCAGACTCCACAGGTAGGACTCGAACCTACGACCGATCGGTTAACAGCCGATAGCTCTACCACTGAGCTACTGTGGAATAATAAAAAAGATGGAGCGGGTAGACGGGATCGAACCGACAATATCAGCTTGGAAGGCTGAAGTTATACCATTTAACTATACCCGCAATGGTAGAAATTAAAATATGGCTCAGGACGGAATCGAACCGCCGACACTGTGAGCTTCAATCACATGCTCTACCAACTGAGCTACTAAACCACTATATATTAAGTTTTCTTATTTAAAAATGGCGGTCCCGACGGGAATCGAACCCGCGATCTCCTCCGTGACAGGGAGGCATGTTAACCGCTACACCACGGGACCACTCTTATGTATTAAAATTAAAAAATTGCGGGAGAAGGATTCGAACCTTCGACCTCCGGGTTATGAGCCCGACGAGCTACCACTGCTCCATCCCGCGCCAATATTATTTAACATATATTTAATGTCTGTTATATATACTATAGGTTTAAGCTGAATATTTCAAGTCTTTTTAACCATTCTTATATAACAAATTTACACTTTCTTAATTATTGCTGTTCATCAGATGAGTTTTTTATTTTAGGGTAAGAGTATTATATATTCTACAGGAGGGATTTTATGATAAATAATGTAAACATATCGTATTGGACAGCTTCGGTTGAGCTTCCAAAATTCTCTGAACTCACTGAGAACAGAACGTCTCAAATACTCATTGCCGGCGGCGGAATCAGCGGTTTAATGAATGCATACCAGCTTGCTGTCAAAGGATATAAAGTGACTTTAATTGAAGGTAATGAATTGGTCAGCGGTACTACTGCGAATACTACTGCTAGAATAACTGCACAACAGGGTTTAATCTACAGCCAGCTGAAAAGTCAAAAGGATGCTAATGCTGCACAGTTGTATTACGAGTCTCAAATGAGTGCAATTAAAGAAATCGAACATATTGTAACTAAGTATAATATAGAGTGTGACTTTAAACGTGTGGACAGTGTTATTTATGCCGAGCACGAGAAATCAGTGAAAGATCTTGAAAAAGAAGAAAAAGTTTACAAGGAACTTTCAATTGAAGGTCACCTGGCAACAGATGAACATGAGCTTCCATTTGAAACCGCCGGAAAACTTATTATGAAAAACCAGGCTGAATTCCACCCTCTTAAGTTTTTACAAGGAATTATTGAGGTGCTTAAAGATCTAGACGTAACAATATATGAACATACACGTGCTAAAAGTGCTGATGGTAATACCCTCACTACAGTAAATAATCACAGGATAGATTTTGAACATTTGATTATTGCAACACATTTTCCATTTCTAGATATTGAAAATTTTTACTTTAACAGTTTTAAAATCAGTTACGGCTACGGTCTTGTCGCAGAAACAACCACTCCAATACCGGAACACCTTTCAATGAGCGGTCATGACGGTGCCGGTTTATCTATTAGAAACGTCGTGAAATCCGATAGTTCATTACCTGTTCTTTTATTCGGCGGTCTCGGACACGGGTCATATGAGAATAAAGATATGGCTGAACAGCTGTCTAAACTCGAACACTACGCAGGACAGAAAACTGTAAACGGGGATACCTTGTATGCGTACCGTGCCCAAGATTTAATGACTGCTGACTCCCTGCCCTTCATCGGTCATCTCAATAAACAGGATAATAATTATTTTGTCGCGACAGGTTTTAATAAATACGGTATGACAAACGGCGTGCTTTCCTCTATGATAATCAGTGATTTAATAGAAGGTAAAGATAATATGTATAAAGAACTGCTTGATCCCAACCGTAAAAAAGGCACTTTCCAGCAGTTAAAACAGCACCTGACCAACCCTGTCCATATTGCAGAATCTGAAATAACTAATATGGCTGAATCACATCCGGATCTTGATGACCTGCATCTTGAAAAAGGTGAAGGTGCAGTAGCGAAAGATGGCATGTCTAAAAAGGGTGTTTATCGTGATGATGATAATTATTACGTCGTATCTAACCGTTGTACACATATGGGCTGCAGTTTAGGCTGGAACAATGATGATAAGACGTGGGACTGTCCCTGCCACGGATCCAGGTTCAATTACACAGGGAAAGTCATCGAAGGACCGGCCACAGATAATCTTGATTCTGATATCAGACCATCCAAATAAAATAATTCCCAGATGTAGTAAACCCTTAAAGTTGAACTTTTTGGTTAAGCTATGTTTTTAAAGGTATGTCTTCTGTAATTTACAGGAGGCATACCTTTAAATTCCGAGTATAAACTATGACCTATCGTCATGGTCAACCCCAATTTTATTATTGTTTTACCAGGGAATAAACTATAGTATAGAGTTAATATTTACTATAAGAGGATGATGAACAATGGCATCGCAAAACGACAGGAAGAATAATAAATTTATCCGTCCGAGACATTTAAAAAAACTGGGGCTCCCGGGCATGATTGTAATACTGTTATTATTTGTCGGTGTAACGGTTTATAATGATAACTTCGCCGGTGAAGATACTGAACAACAGGAAGCAACAGCCGATAATGAAGTTACAGTAGATCAGCACATCGATGGTGATACGACACGTTTTAACTACAACGGAAGTTCCGACAGCTTCAGATACTTAATTATTAATACGCCGGAAATCGGCAGAGACGGCGAACAGGATGACCCGTACGCACAGGAAGCATTTGAAAGAACTCAGGAACTGCTCGATAACGCTGATACGATTACAGTCGAATTCGATGAAGAAAAACAAGATCACTATGACCGATACTTAGCCTATGTATATGCAGACGATGAGATGGTCAATGAAACACTTGTCCGAGAAGGACTTGCTTCTGTCGATTACGTATATCCTCCAAACGATAAATATGAGGACCTGCTGAAAGAAGCTGAACAAGAAGCTAAAGATGAAGGCCTCGGAATCTGGTCTGAACAATAAAAAAACTGGGAGTCCTAATTGAGGATTCCCAGTTTTTTTATACTTCTACTTTTTTATCTGTTTCTATCCAGTTCTGCGACCATTTCTCAATATCTTTTAACACAGGTTCAAGTGATTGACCTTTTTCTGTTAAAGTATATTTGATAACTACAGGCGTCTCCGGAATAACTTCCCGGTTTATGAGCCCTTCCTGTTCCATGCTTTTTAGGCGATCAGATAATACTTTGCCGCTGACACCGGTTGCTGACTGGATTTCACCGAATCTGGAATTGCCATCCAGCATTTGGTAAATAAGCAGAGCAGTCCATCTTTGGCTTAATATATTTACCGCTTTTTCAAAGCGAGGACACATTTCATTTTGAGACATCTACACCACTCCTTATTAGAATATAATAGCATATATCAGCACCTAATAAAAGAAAAATGTATTACTTGCCTTCACTTAATATTTAATATATACTTAGTTACATAAAGTTACCTTAAGGAGATATTACTATGAGATTTCATACTAAAAACGCAACATATGTAGAAACAGTATCATTAAATATTAAAGATTTAAACCGTTCTGTAGAGTTCTATACTAATATAATAGGACTCACAGTAAAGGAACAGAACGGAACACGCGCAGAATTAACTGCCAACGGTGAAAATGTGCTTCTTATTTTAAATCAGACCGACAAAGAACGCACGCACCCTCGTGCAGCAGGTCTCTATCACTTTGCACTTCTTCTTCCCACAAGAGAAGACCTCGCATTAATAACAATGCACCTTGCATCAAAGAAAATACCTTTAGGCTCAGCGGATCATCACGTAAGTGAAGCACTCTATTTAGATGACCCGGATGGCAACGGTATTGAAATTTATATAGACAGAGAGCCTGAACAGTGGATTTGGAATGATGGTCAGGTACACATGGTTACTGAACCGTTGAATGCAGAAGACCTGCTGAAAGACAGACCGGATCCTGCAAGCTTTAAAGGATTGCCGGAAAATACTATAATGGGACACGTTCACCTTCATGTAAGCGAACTTCAAAAGACAGATGAGTTTTATACAGAAGGACTCGGTTTTGAAGTGATTCTCAACTTCGGTGGACAGGCACTGTTCATGGCAACTGAGAAATATCACCATCATATTGCTGCCAATGTATGGAACGGTCTCGGTGCACCTGCTCCTGAAAAAGGAAGCATCGGTCTGGATTACTACACTGTAATTTATCCGTCAGATGAGGCGCTGAACGAAGCTGTATCAAGACTTACGGATCTTGGCTTTCTAACTGAAAAAACAGAAGATTATACACTGACACTGGACCCTTCAGGTAACCACATCAGAATGCAGACACATAAAAGTCACAATTAATTGAAAGAGATTCTCAATTAGGGTTGACTGATTCTCATTAGGTATTGTATATTAGTAATTGAAAATGATTATCAGTTAGAGATTAATAGGCCCCCTCTTATTAATAAAAAAATCATTTTCAGCTACTTTAATCTAATGTACACACATTTATAAAGCCATACCCAGACCCAGGGTATGGCTTTTTTTATTTGCTTCGGTACAATGATAATTACTAACTGAGAAAAGAGGATTCATCGTGACTTTTAAATCAAAAATTGATCTGTCATTTAGCATAATGATGATTATCTCAATAGCTGCAATCGGAATCAGCGGTTTGTTCCCATTCTTTATCGATGAACCACTCCCATTATGGACAGGTATAATGCTTACTGCAATTACCTTCCCTATCATTCTGCTGCTTATTCTCACTACCTTTAATACTAAATATACTTTTCATAATGAGTACCTTCATGCACAAGCATTATTCTTTGGCAGTAAGATTCCATATAGAGATATTTATAAGGTCCATCCGACCGCAAACTTTATTTCCGGATACCGGATAATGACTTCTAAAGACGGTCTGGAGATTCATTCTAGAAGTATCGGCTTTGGCAGCGTGAGGATATCTCCTCAGAATAAGGACTTGTTTATAGAAGAATTAAAAAAACGTGCATCTCATGCACGTTATGAAGATATATAGTAAGATCTGTAGCTTATTAGTACAGATTTTTATTTTTTGCATAAAAAAAGAGACAGCCGAAGCTGCCTCTTGAAAGTTTTATATTAAGCCGTAGTGACATTAGTAGCTTGTGGGCCACGTTGTCCTTCTTCGATTTCAAAGTTAACTTTTTGTCCTTCTTCTAATGATTTGTAACCATCAGCTTGGATTGCTGAGAAGTGTACGAATACGTCGTCTCCAGCTTCCTGTTCGATAAATCCAAATCCTTTTTCTGAGTTAAACCATTTTACTGTTCCTTCGTTCATAGAAAAAACCTCCTAGTGCTTTTGCACTTAAATATTTGCAATTGTTAATGTAAAAATTTTAAGAGTTTTTCAAACGAATGAAACAATTAAAATATTTGTTGATTAAGAACTACTCCTAAGATACTACAGGCTTTCTACATTAAAGTCAACAGTTTTCTAGAAAAAAGTTAATTAAAAACATTTAAAGCTTATTCCAGTTCTTCCGGATGTACAAATCCTCTGTCTCTTTTAAGTGTTTCTTCGATTCCTTTAAGTACAGTATTAACATCTTCAGGGTTATATAAATCCATCTTATCGATATCTATCACATAGACAGGTGAAATATCCTTGTTACTGTACTCAGGTATAAATTCATTTTCGTACATGTTATAAAGGTCCTGATAATATTTATATAGACCGGGGTTGCCTTCGATCTGTTCAAAATCTCTGCCGCGTCTTTTAATTCTTCTCATAACCTCTTCAAATGATCCGTGAACCATAACCATCAGATCTGGTGATTTCTTAAACAGCACCTGCTGTTTATATAAATCATTCAGTTCTTCCATCATGTTCTCGTGTAAATCTAAGTACGTGTCGTATTCCGCTTGGTCCATTGACCCGTTTTCATACTGAAGTCTCGCAAAGATCATTGCATCTTCGTAAATAGAACGATCCAGAACTGAATTAGGATGTGCCATCGCTTTTTTAATTGCTTTGAATCTGTGATTAAGGAAAAACACCTGAAGGTGGAAACTGTATCTTTCCGGCTCTTCATAATATTTCGCCAGAAATGGGTTACCATCAACTTTTTCTTCGAGTAATTCTACTTCAAAGTGTTTCGCTATAACTTTGCCCCACTCTGTTTTACCTGCACCAATCGTTCCTGCTAATGTAATCAATTTACCGTCACCTTTTCCATGGTTCATTTTCTTCACCAAATTTATAGTTTTTTTCTTTACTTATGCAATTGATATATTTCTTTATTTAATCAAATTTAAGCCTTCACTATTTTACCAGAAAAACAGTATAAAACTACCTCTTAATTTTGGCAATTATCGTATCATGTCACTTTTTGCCCTAATAGTTTTAAAAGGTCCTTTTATTTTCTACTAAATAAGTAAAATTACTCTTACGCTTCCCGGCAGCAAGCATTAAATTTCCAGCTGTCAGTACTTTCATAATACACTGGCCATAATATGAATAAAGGGAGTAAGTAATATGAAATCATACTACAGCGATGTGTTTCAGTTCAGGGGTACTCATTACGACTTCGGTTATTTGCAGGGACAGCAGTTGAAAAACTCCCCCATTTTACCGAATCGTGAAAAGCAGTGGCGTCCAAGAGAGAAACGCCACTTTATTGTTGACCCTGAGATTTCTATGAATATGCTGCGTCAGTTCGCTCCTCAAGTACTGGATGAGATTCAGGGACTTGCCGATGCACTGGAACTCAATATCACAGATGCATTTAGAAAATTCGGCGGCTACTATTTGGAGCTGACACGGAGCGGTTGTTCTATTTTTACCGACAGTGAATTTTTCGTCCGTAATTACGACAGCCATCCTCGCGGTTATGAAGGACGATATATATTTTACCAGCCGACAGATCGAGGATATGCTTTTATGGGTCCGACGATGCAAATCACAGGACGCATTGACGGCATGAATGAAAAAGGTCTCGTTATCGGCTATAACTTCACTCATACTAAAAAATCTGCTGACGGATTTTTGTGCAGCATGATTGCGAGACTGGTTTTGGAAACATGTGCAAATACTGATGAAGCAGTCGTACTGCTGAAAGAAATACCTCACAGGCATTCGTTCAGCTATGTCGTACAGGACCAGAGGGGTATTCCTTATGTAATAGAAGCATCACCGAGAAATGTTGCTGTCAGGCAATCTAACGTATGTACAAATCACTTCCATATGCTGCATGAAGAAAACCGCTACAGGCAGGAAGAATCACTGCAGAGGGAACAAAATATCATTAACAAACAGCAAAGTATCAGTAAACCATATGAAGCTTTTAAAATAATGAACAGTCTTAATGAAGGTATTGCATCAACTAAATACGATGCATCTGCCGGAACAATTCATACATCGGTCTATCTGCCGAAGGAATTAAAAGCGATGTTTGTGATTGGTCTCGACAGAAAACCTGTGATTTTTGATTTTAATAAATGGCTGCAGGGAGAAAACATTAATATTACGAAGATCAAAGGTGAACTGGACTTTGATAAGCCCTTTGTTAATATGGAATGAGCTGTTAATACAGTCTAAACATTCAATATAAACGGGCCGGTGATTACTTGTGAACGAAGAACTTCTAATACTATTTCTAATCGTCATTATTGCCTCATCACTCCAGACAAGCACAGGGTATGGATTCTCTATTGTCGGAACTCCCTTTTTGCTGATGGTGTTTCCATTTCATGAAGCAATTCAGATTAATATTATACTTTCAATCTGTTTATCATCTGTGATGATTTATAAAATACGCAAAGAAATTGATTTGGAACTGCTTAAAAAATTAATATACGGCAGTCCGATTGGACTCCTTGCCGGGATTTTTATATACCTCTATATGAATACAGAACTTATTAAACTCAGTGTCGGGATTATCGTGCTGATACTGACTATACTTTTAATCAGCAACTTCACGGTAAAGAGATCAGGACTTAAAGATTATACGGCTGGTGGTCTGTCAGGACTGCTGACAACGAGTATCGGCGTTCCTGGACCACCCTTGCTGCTGTATTTTTCAGGCGTTCGAATAGATAAAACTATATTACGCAACACGACGCTCGCCTTCTATTTATTCGCTTATACAGTGAGCCTGATCATGCAAATAATATTCGGCGGCACTAATACAGAAATATGGACATCATCCGCCCTTGCCTTGCCTGCACTCTTTTTAGGTGTAGTTATCGGCCAGCTGGTGTTTAAAAAGATTACGCAGAAGGTATTTTTAAATATTACTTATATGCTTTTAATATTTACCGGTCTTTATCTTGTAATAACGAGTATATAAAAATATGAACGAAAAACATCCGCCTGTCTCAGGCGGATGTTTATTTATATGAGCTATAATCCGGTGTATTAAAGGAGAGGTTTAATGACTTTATCTTCCCAGACTGGCTTATTAGATTTTATAAATGAAATGAGTTCTTCTTCATCTTTAAAAATTGTCTCATCACGATCAATACTATTAAAAGATGAGATGGTTAAACGATAACCGAGAATCGGGCGTTTGGATATAGTGTACTCGTGTCGTTCTGTAGTGAAAGTGATCTCATCGTCCGTAGACTCTACGACTACCCAGTATCTCGAATTAATTAAACCTAAAATGTTTTCCACATGGTTCCCCCTCTATTCTATGAACTTAATCATACCACCTCAGGCGATTTTAAAGTAAATAAATCGAAATTTATTACAGTCAAAAAGAGGCAATGGGAACTGGTTTTGGGGAATAATAATAATAATTTCCGCAGGAAGAATTTAAAGAAAATAAAAAACCAGGATATTAATTAAATAGTATCTCCCGGTTTTGTAAATTTAATTTTCTGTTTTCTTCTCTATTGCCAATGTCTCTCTGTATTCAGCAGCTTCCGCTTGTGGATTAAAATCAATAGTTAAGTTTCCATAGTCTGTAAGTTTAGACTCGATTTCCTCAATAGGGACCTTAAAGAATTCTTTTCTATTATTAACTTTATTAACACGATACTTTTCAAAATAGTTATGTAGTTCTGTTTCTAGTTCATAAGCTTCATAACTAAATATTAATGCGTGTATATCATAACCAA
>JBQDHL010000056.1:0-10279 GCA_052093725.1 Jeotgalicoccus sp.
TACTCGATTGGTCCATGAAAATCCTCATGTCACTAAGGTCTTCATCCAGCTTAATCTGCCTCACCAGACCGTCTACATTCAATATTTCTTCACCGCTGAATGTACGGTCCAGTGTAAGCATTCGTTCGTTACTGTCATAAACGAGTTTAGTTTCATGACGTGTATTTTTGCGCATATATATATGAAGAATCGAGGCATTGTTTTCCATTATATCGATATTGAGTTCATATACTTCACCGTAAAAAGCAGTCAGTTTCGTCGGGTACTCTTTAAAGTAGCCTTCCGCTGTAATTGGTTCGCCGCGCATCTTCTCGAGATTAGGATGAGGTAACTGTCTGATTCTGTCTCCGTCTATCGTCAGTATCCTCGGTATAGTCATTGCATTGACTGTGCCGTCTGATGATGATGGATAGCCGCTTTCTTCCGCTGCCATCCATGCAATCAGTACTCTGTTACCATCTTCATCGACAGTCGTTGCAGGACGGTAGAAATCAAAACCTCCATCAAATTCATAAAACTCATCGTGGATGAAGTAATTTCCCTGACGTTCGAAATCACCGATCATATAGCCCGACTGATATATATTCCAAAAGTTTGTAGCAAATTTATCGAGTCCTCTTGGATTAAATACAAATACTGAATCCATATCCAGATTAAAAAATTCCGGCTGTTCCCATAAATAGCCAAACGCTTTATAGCCAGTATCCAGTTCACCGTCAAATTTCAATTCTTCCACTGACGGTCCACGGTATATTACGACTCTGCCGAACTCTTCTCTGTTCATGGTACCAAGGAACATCACTACTTCCCTGTCGATTACAGTAACGTAAGGATTACGGAAATATTCAGTGAAACCGGGAGCTATATTTCTGATCAGCGGTCCCCCGTATTTCTGAACCTTATCGTCGGTATTCATATACCCGCCGAGCTGGGTCGTCATCAGTTCATCGCCTCTCAGACGCTCTCCGGTATAAAAGTAGCTGATTTCATTAAACACTTTTGACAAACTTCCGCCGAATATGTTTTCTGCATCATACAGCGAGTCCGGTTTAATTTTTACGCCCTCATTCCGGAATGTTACAAGGTCTTTTGACGTTGCATGATATATGTATTTACTGTCCGGTGTTTCTGTTAACTCACTGTCTGGTGACCATTCATAAAATAAATGATAAATACCATTTACATAATTAAATCCCGTCGGAGCACCTAAAAATCCAAAGGGCGGCTGAACATGATATACCTGTTTCCACTTCGAATCATCAGCTGCTTGTATTAAATCGTCTATTTCTGCGCGCGAAATTTCTTCAAGTTTTTTTGGCATATATGTTCAGTTCCTCCCATTTTATTGAATCTCATCTTCCAATTGCTGCTGCTCCGCTTTTAAATATCTGCGGTAGCCGATTTTCGAAATATGAATACTGATTTCATATAAAATAATCATCGGGACTGTCAGCAGTAAGTGCGTCATAATATCCGGCGGTGCAATAATTGCAGCCAGTACAAACATAATGAAATATGCATATTTTCTGTTCTTCTTCAGGAACATCGGTGTAATAATACCGAGCTGTGTTAAAAATAATGTCAGGACCGGCATTTGGAATATAAAGCCGAACGGTAATATCGTTCTGAACAGGAATCCGAAATACTGGTTAATACCAATCGTCGTTTCAATTCCCATTTCAACGGATAAATCAAATGTAAATTTAATAATATAAGGTACAACAACAAAGTAGCCAAATGCGATACCAGCGAGCATTAAGATCATGACTACAGGTATATACAGTAATGTAACTTTACGTTCTTTTTCATACAGCCCCGGTGTGATAAATGACCACAGCTGATACATAATAACCGGTAAAATTATAATAAAAGCAATAGCCACAATAACAATTAAATAAATTTTAAGCGGATCTGTAACCTGGAATGCATGCATCTGAACATTTTCTGTCCACGGTGCATTCTGCAATTGATATATTAACGGTTTTGAAAAGTAAAAACCGACAAACAGTGCGGCAGCAAAGAAGTACATTACCGTTAATAAGCGTTTTCTCAGCTCTTCAAAATGCTCGGTAAACTCTCTTTCCTCATCGGCCATTTAAATCACCTCTTTAAAAAAGGTGGCTTTCGCCACCCTCTCATTTATGCTTCTGATTCAATTTTTTTAGGTTCTTCTTTTTTAGCTTCTTCTTCTGGTTTTTTGCTGACTTTTACTTCTTCATCATCATCATCAGCAAGACCTTTAGTTGCGTCTTTAAATTCTTTTAGTGTAGAACCGACCGCTTTACCGAACTGCGGAAGTTTCTTAGGTCCGAAAATGATAAGTGCTACAACTGCAATAACGATTAAACTTACTGGAGTAACCGCCATTAATGTATTTGGTAAAAGAACTTCTATCATGAATACCCCTCCTATTTATTTTTCATCTGGAAAAATAGTGCCTGCAGCTCTACGCCTAAGTCAATACTGTGTACAGTCACATCAGGACCAGTGCTCAGCCGGATAGGTGTAAAGTTAAGAATGCCTTTAATCCCTGCTTTTTCTAAACGTTCTGCGGACTCTTGTCCAGCTTCCATCGGCACAGTCATAATTGCAACTTCAACGTTCTCCTGCTGTATGATTGTCTCTAAATCATCTGTATGAAAAATATTAATACCATTAATCTTCTTTCCAATAAGTGATTCGTTGCTGTCAAAAGCGCCAACTACATTCATTTTATCATGAATGTTTGCAAATTTGTAGTTCAATAACGCACTGCCAAGATTACCTGCACCAAGAAGTATTACATTTTTTACATTGCTTCCCTGGATGTGTTCCAAGAAGAATTTAAGCAGGCTGCTAACGTTATATCCATAACCTTTTCGGCCTAATTCTCCAAAATAAGAAAAGTCCCTGCGGATAGTCGCGGAGTCAATGTCTAATGCTTCACTAATTTCTT
This sequence comes from Jeotgalicoccus sp., assembly GCA_052093725.1. Lineage (GTDB taxonomy): Bacteria > Bacillota > Bacilli > Staphylococcales > Salinicoccaceae > Jeotgalicoccus. The sequence continues at coordinate 2,936 of JBQDHL010000056.1, forward strand.
TCGAGGAAACTCTATCATTACCATTATTCTCTTCTTGTTTGAAGTAACGATAATAAAGCGGTAGACGTTTCATAGTTGCATTAGGGATTTTTTTCTTGTTAGACATTCCCTTTTCACCTCTATATTTCTAGTCGCTCAATTATAACATAATATATATGGCGTGACACCGGTTAATCAGGTCGAATTTTGTCATTCTTTCATGTAAACTAGAGAGTGAAATGAGGTAGGCAATAATGATACTTTTACAATTGGGAAATGTTTCGAAATCATATGGAACGAATACAATTTTCGAAAGTCTGGATCTCGAAGTAAAGTCCGGAGAAACGCTTGGTATCGTCGGGAAAAACGGCGCAGGCAAAAGTACGTTGATGAAAGTCATGGCTGATGAACTCACATATGACAGCGGCACGATTAGTATGCCGAAAAATGTTTCACTCGGTTATCTTGCTCAGCAGATGACGCTTGAATCTGAGGAAACCGTCAGAGATGAAATGCAGAAGCCATTTTCACATATTCTCAAAATGAATACTGACATGGCGGAGATTGCTTCATGGCTAGCTGACAATGAGCATACACATCCTGACTATGACGAAAAACTTAAACGGTATGAAAATATACAGCTCGAGTATGAGCACAATGACGGCTATACAATTGATGCCCAGATTAAAAGTGTACTGACAGGGCTGCAATTTACAGAAGCTGATCTGGTACGGAAAGTAGAAGAGTTTTCAGGTGGTCAGAAAACCCGTCTCGCTCTTGGTAAAATGCTTCTCACAAAACCAGATCTACTGCTTCTCGATGAACCTACCAACCACTTGGATATGGCAACTGTTGAATGGCTGGAACAGTATTTGAAGAGCTATGATGGCGCAGTGGTTATTATTAGTCACGACCGTTACTTCCTCGACCGTACAGTCGATAAGATCTATGAAATCGAATTACACCGGGGAACGCTATATCACACCAACTATACAAATTATGTGAAAGAAAAAGAGAAAACACACCGTCTCAGAATGAAACAGTATGAACGTGAACAGGGTGAAGTTAAACGCTTAGAGACATTTATCGATAAAAATATTACACGTGCATCAACTTCAGGCATGGCTAAAGACCGCCGCAAAAAACTTGAAATGATGGACCGTATGGATAAACCGTTCATAGATCGTTCGAGTGCAGACTTCCACTTCACGATTAAACGTGAAAGCGGCAATGATGTGCTCAGACTGAAAGACCTGGCAATTGGTTACGATGAAACTGCCCTGCGCAGTAATTTATCATTTAATGTAGATAAGGCAGACCGCCTCGCTATTTTAGGGCCGAACGGTATCGGTAAATCCACACTCGCTAAAACAATAGCAAAAATCATTCCTGCACTGTCCGGAAATATTCAATACGGTACAAATGTTACTATCGGCTACTATGACCAGAAACAAGCCGAGTTCACGTCTCAGAATAATGTTCTTGAAGAACTGTGGAAAGAATATCCGCAAATGAAAGAAAGCGACGTCAGAAAGATACTCGGACGCTTCTTATTTACACAGGACGAAGTAATGAAACAGGTCAACTCATTAAGCGGCGGAGAAAAAGCGAGAATACAGCTGGCTAAACTGATGCTGGAAGAAAATAACCTCCTTATTCTTGATGAACCGACAAACCATTTAGACATCGACAGTAAAGAAGTCTTGGAAACAGCACTCGAAAACTTTCTGGGAACGATTATTGTCGTCTCTCACGACCGTTATTTCATTGATAAAATTGCGACTCGTGTTATGGAAATCGAACCTCATAAAATTATGATGGTCGACGGCGACTACAGCTACTTTCTGCATAAGAAAAAAGAAGCTGAATTTATGGAAGTACCTGTTGAAACAGCAGCGGAGAAAAAAGAAAACATCTCTGACTATGAAGCTCAGAAACAAAAACGCAATGAGTTGAAGCGTGTTAAAAAGCAAAGTGAAAAGCTTGAACAGGAAATACAGACACTGGAAACTGAACTGACTGTGGTAGAAGATAAGCTGGTTGCACCCGAAGTATTTAATGACTACGAGAAAGCACAGGAGTTAAATGACAGGCTACAGGAAATTAATCAGAAACTCGAAGAACTGATGACTGAATGGACAGAAGCTGAAGAATTACTGGCTGAACTTTAAAGGATTTTACTTAAAATTTACTGTATGTTCGGAGAATAAGTAAAATTTCCCTTAAAAAGTTATCCATAGCAAGAATGCTGATATTAGTACCTTACACAGAGTTTATCCACATAATTTGTAGTTATCAACAGACTTATCCACAGACTAGTACACAGTTCTTGATAAGTTACCCACAATCTATCCACAATCTGTGGACAAAACGTACGTTCCGTCTTGACAAAACAGACACCATATCAAACGTATTATTAATTGAATTACATTTAAATTAACAATCCTAGAAATAATAAAAAACGGACACTGAACCTTGATTTTAAGATTCATTGCCCGTTTTTTATTTATTCCCCGCTAATCATCCAATTGATTCCATACGGATCTTTAAAACTCGCGAAGTATTCAGTCCACTCTGTTGGACCTGCTTTCATATCAGCATGGCATCCTGCTTCAATTGCCTTCTCGTAAAATTGTTTTACTTGTTTAAAATCATCACTATTGTTTAAATCGAACGTAAAGGTAATAATTGCACCGGTATTATCAATCTCTTTCTGTCCCCACGTAGAACTCGCCATAAATTTCTGTCCGAGTATTTCAAACTCAGCATTCATCACGAAAGTTTCTGCATCTTCTTTTGACATGCCCATATCATCGAGTGCATCAGCAAACATTGGATCGGACGCAAGTACTTTGGAGTTAATCACGGCATCAAAATTTTTCTCGTAAAATTCGAGCGCCTCGAGTGCATTGGAATAGTTAAAGTACTGCACAGCTTTAATCATAGTTCCACCTCTGTTCCACAGATTAAATTCATTTACATTATATACCCGATAAAATTAAATTAAAATTATTTTATCACCTGTAACTTTTGATTTTCAATCCTATATATCTGATTTGCTGTACGCTCCACAAAATATTGGTCATGCGACGTTAAAATAATCGTTCCCTTGTATGCTTTTATAAATTTTTCAAGCGCCTCAATCGTTGCTAAATCGATAAAGTTCGTCGGTTCATCCAGAATAATCACATTCGATGGTTTCACAAACATCAATGCCAGAGAAACTCTCGTTGCTTCACCGCCGCTTAATTTATTTACAGGCTTCATAACTTCATGAGGACTGAATCCTAAACTCACGAGCATACTTCTGACAACAGGCTCCTCGAGCTCGGTATGCCGCATTAAAAATTTTACTGCCGATTCATCTCCAAAAAGCTTATAATCCATTTGCTTATACTGTTCTATCGTAACCTTCGGTGAAATATCAAAGTAATTTTCTCCATTTACTATATCTTGAAGGAGGCTTGATTTCCCCGTGCCATTATTTCCAGTCACCGCTATCGTCTGTCCAAGCGGAAATTGAAAGCTTACATTATCCAAAAGAATTTTACCGCCTCTTTTAACCGTTATATCCTGACCCATTATTGGAAATCTATTATGCAGTATCATCGCTTTTGTGAGTGGAAATTCTAATTCAGCCTGATGTTCCGGCAGTTTTGTTTCTTTTAGCTTTTTCATACGGCTTTCCATTGCTTTAGCTGTTTTAAACCCCTGTTTTTGTACAGTATCTTTCTGCTTGGAACTCGACAGCCGGTCTGGCTTAATATCCTGCCCCTTACTTTTACTGACTGACATCATTTTCTCTGCTTTGGCTTTCTGTTTATTTATTGCAGAATTCAGCCGTTCTTTTTCTTTGTTCACATTCTCATGCTCACGTTCCTGCTCCAGCTTTTCTTTATTCTTTATTTCTTCATAATCTGTATAGTTCCCTGTATACTCAGTCACTGTACCATCCGAGACTTCCCAGATTTTAGTCGCAAGACTGTTAATAAAATGCCTGTCATGACTGACAAAAATTAATGTCCCGTAATAATATTCCAATTCGCTGATTAAATACTCAATACTTTCCTGATCGAGATGTGTTGTCGGTTCATCCAGCAGGAGACCCGTCTTATAGTCTGACAATGTCTGCACCAGTCTGAATTTAGTTTCTTCTCCGCCGCTTAATTTTGCATTATCCGGTACATTCATCCGGCTCAGCATTTCAAAATCCAGCGTCTCATCGATATTTCGATTGAGTTCTCCAATCTGGCTTAAATAATTAAATTCGGTTTCTCTCTGAACTTCACCTGTAAATTCTTTAAACTCACCGGCAATTATTTTTAACAGAGTAGATTTGCCTATACCGTTTCGTCCTACAACAGCAATACGGTCATTCATATATGCCGACATGTTTTCAATATCAAAAATATCTTTATTACCGAAACTTACTGATATGTTCCTCAGCTTTATACTTAATTCATTCATTATAATTTGCACTCCTTTTTGAGCTTGCAAACTATATTTTTATACAAAAAAGAGACAGCCTTGTGCTGTCTCAAACTTACATTTTCACTTTAAAAAAGGACATACTGCTCCCGTGTATAAATATAGTTTGAACAAGACTTTTGAAATTTTTATTAAATTATTGATTCAAAAGTGTGTTCCATATACGCGGTATCATGTCATGCCCCTCCTTAAATTATTTATCCATATTATACCATGTCTGATAGTGAAAATATACTCTTTTTACATTTTAAAACGCATATTCTTCTATATCGATAAAGTTCCGTCCATTAAGTGTTAAGTCTGCTAAATGGTCTTTGTTATATAAATGATATGCTGCAGCACCAATCATTGCAGCATTATCTGTACAGAATTTCAGTTTTGGTATTTGCAGATTAATATTTTTATCAATACACATTGATGCAAATCTGCTGCGTATTTCGCTGTTACCCGCAACACCGCCTGCAATAATCAGGTTTTCAACATCGTTTTTTTTCAATGCTGCGAATGTTTTCGATGTCAGTACATCAGTCACACTTGCCTGGAAGCTTGCTGCCACATCGTTCTTATTTACTTCAATGCTTTTTTGATTATAGTTATGAAGTTTATTAATCACTGCAGATTTTAATCCTGAGAAACTGAAATCAAACGTATCTTCTTTCATTAAGCCTCTCGGGAAATTAAAGGTATCTTCTCCGCTCTGTGCGAGCTTATCGATATGCGGGCCGCCTGGATAAGGCAAGTCTATTACTCTCGCCACTTTATCGAATGCTTCTCCGACAGCATCATCTCTCGTCTCACCGATAATTTCAAATGACATATGGTCTTTCATATATATCAGCTCTGTGTGTCCACCTGACACAACGAGTGCAATAAGCGGGAATACGAGAGGCTTTTCAAGCTGTGCCGCGTATATATGTCCGGCAATATGATGTACCGGCACTAGCGGCAGGTCATGCACGAAAGCAAATGTTTTCGCTGCATTAATACCGATTAACAGTGCCCCTATAAGCCCGGGGCCTTCAGTTACAGCAACTGCCGTTAAGTCTGAAGGTTTAAGCTCTGCATCGCTAAGAGCCTGGTCTATAACGTGTGTAATAGCTTCTACGTGATGACGGGAGGCAACTTCCGGTACAACGCCTCCAAATCGTTTATGGCTTTCTATCTGACTAACTACTACATTAGATAAAATTTCATGTCCATTTTGAATGACGCTCGCTGCAGTCTCGTCGCAGCTCGTTTCTATCGCAAGTATTTTAATATCATTACTCATTCAGATTCACCCACATCACGTGTGCATCAAGCCCTTCTCCGTAATAGTTTTTACGTACACCGCCGTATTTAAAACCGTTTCGTTCATATAAAGTCATCGCCGGTGTATTATCCACTCTGACTTCCAGAGAAACAACATCCGCCTGAGGTTTTACAAATTCTTTAATGTGCTGAATAAGTAAATGGCTGTATCCTTTGCCGCGCATTTTCTTAGCTACTGCAACTGTTGTAATCTGACACTGGTCCAAAACAAGCCATATTCCCGTATATCCGATAATTTCACCATCTGATTCCAGCACAAAATAGTGAGCAAATTTATTCATTACAAGTTCTCTCGTGTATGCTTCCATCGTCCATGTCGAGTTTTTAAACGCTTCGACTTCTATATCGTATACAGCGTTTAAATCTTCAACTTTCATTTCTCTAATTACTGGTTGTCCTGCCAATTTCTTTCCGCCTCCGAGATGCGCAGATAATCAGGTACCAGCTGATCGGCATCTTCAAGTTTTAATGCTTTTTCATAATGTTCTGCTTCTGAAATACGCGGTGATACATGAGTATATTCATCAATATCTATTGTGATTTTTTCCTGGCTGTTAAGTAGATAAACTGCCTCTTTAATATCAGCTGATAAAGCATTGAATTCAATATACTCAGGTTCAATAACTTCAGTATAATCATCTTCCTGAATATTGTACACTGCGCCGTATACATATCCTCTTCTCGCATCAATAAGCGGTACTGCATTCCCTGTAACATGATTCGACACAGCTAGTACAAACAATGAAGAGACTGAGTACAGAGGTATATTCAGCTGTTTTGCGAGCATCTTGGCAACTGTAATGCCAATTCGGACTCCTGTATATGAACCTGGTCCTCTTGCAACAATTATTCTGTCTATATCACTCTTTTTCACATCTGCTATTACGAGAACTTTTTGTATATTATCCACCAATGTTTCAGAATGGGTTCTTTTATAATTCGTATTGATTTCTGCAACCATTTTACTGTCGCGGTTTACCGCAACTGATAATGCCTGGTTACTTGTATCAAGCAGTAAACTTATCATAAACATCCTCCACGGTCTTAATATTACTCTCACCTGTACCTTCAATAGTTACAAGACGTTCGTTTTCATTTTCATATTTAATATTAATATTGATTACATCTTCAGGTAAAAATTCAGCTATGAATTGCGGCCATTCTACAAGCGCAATATCAGTATCGTTAAAATATTCATCGAAGCCTAAATCTTCTTCTGAATCTTCCAGACGGTAACAGTCCATATGATGAAGCTTAACATCAGCATTATATGATTTTATAATATTAAAAGTCGGTGATGTCATATGTCTTTTCACACCTAAATACTTACCTAAAAACTGTGAAAATGTCGTCTTGCCGCTGCCGAGATCCCCCGACAGCAGAATAACAGTGCCTCCGGAAATTTCACCGGATAATATCTTAGCAAACCGTTCAGTATCTGCCAATGAATTAAACTTTAAAGTATGCATACTGATACTCCTTTAATAAATAATATATTAATCTATTATAATACAAAAAAAGAGACCTCAAAAGGTCTCAATGCGGCTCATCGCATCCATTTTATAA
>JBQDHL010000057.1:0-10189 GCA_052093725.1 Jeotgalicoccus sp.
ATTTTTGGGCTGTAGCCAAGCGGTAAGGCAACGGGTTTTGGTCTCGTGACGCGAAGGTTCGAATCCTTCCAGCCCAGTTTTTATAGTTTTCCTTTGGCGCCATAGCCAAGTGGTAAGGCAGAGGACTGCAAATCCTCTATCACCGGTTCAAATCCGGTTGGCGCCTTAAACATATACTTTCATGCGGAAGTAGTTTAGTGTTCAGAACATGCTTCTTCCTGAAGCAAGACATAGGTTCAAATCCTATCTTCCGCTTTATACTTTTAAACTAATTAGAGAGCTAATTGGTTATTTTTTTAATTAGCCACCGTGGCGGAACAGGCAGACGCGTTGGACTCAAAATCCAATTCTCGTTAAGAGAGTGTCGGTTCGATCCCGACCGGTGGTATACAGTAAACACTGTGCTTAATTGCATAGTGTTTTTTTTGTATATATATTTATACAGACATAGGATTCTTACCGATGTAGGAGTTAAGCGAGTATCTCTCATAGGTTGTTCTGTTGATTATAAAAATACCTAAATAATTTTTCAGTACTTTCTTTGTAAATATTTCATTATTAGGCGTATATTATAGTTAAATCCTTTCATAAATGCATCTTTAGTGAAAATATTCTCATAAATCTCACAATTATTGTTAATTTTTAACATAATGATGGCTGTTATGTGTTAGAATAAGTTTTTATTGCTTAAATCATTTATATTAAAAGTAGTAAAAAGTAAGCTAGGAGGATAACAATGCATCCTAAAGAAAATGACGTTCTAAAACATATAAAGGATAATCCTTTCATATCTCAATCTGAGTTGGGTAAAAAAGTAGGGCTGACAAGTTCTGCTGTCGCTGCGATTGTATCTGATCTTGTTAAGAAAGAATTTATTCAGGGTCAGGCTTACGTACTGAATGCTGAATATCCGATTGTGTGTGTTGGTGCAGCTAACGTTGACCGCAAGTTCTTCGTTCACGATGAGCTGATACAAGGAACATCTAATCCGATTCAGTCTGCACATTCAGTCGGTGGTGTTGCGCGTAATATTGGTGAGAACCTCGGCAGGCTTGGTGAGAGTGTAGCGTTGATTACGACACGTGGTGATGATGGTGAGTGGAAGACGATTCACGATTCGACTGCACCGTTTATCAATCTTGATTTTGCAGAGCATATAGAAGGACAGAGTACAGGGTGTTACACAGCTTTAATCAGTCATGAAGGTGAGATGGAGTATGGCTTCGCTGATATGAATATCTACGACCATTTGACACCTGAAGTGCTGATTAAGCAAACATACATATTAAAGCGTGCAAAATGCATTATTGCAGATTTAAATACACCTAAAGTATCTCTCGACTTTTTATGTGCGTATGCAGAAAAACATGATCTTAATCTTGTGCTGATACCTGTTTCAGGACCGAAGATGAACCGCATGCCGGATAATTTAAAACCGGTTGACTGGATAATCGTCAACAGAGATGAAACAGAAGCGCACTTTAATATTAAGATTAACAGCGATGAGGAACTGCTTAAAGCAGCAGGTATGTGGAATGATGCGGGTGTCAGCGACGTTATTGTAACTAATGGCGTCAAATCGATAGCTTACAGCGGCAAGAACGGCGTCGGTAAAATTTACAGCATAATCCCATCGGAAAAAGTTATCGATGTCACAGGGGCTGGAGATTCGTTTTCCAGCGCAATTGTCTTTGGCTGGCTGAAAGGCTATTCGATAGATGACATCATCAAGATGGCAATGATGAACAGTAGCAAGACAATAGAGACAGAATATACCGTACGTCAGGATTTAACAGAAAAACAACTTATTAAAGACATGGAGGAAGTTAAATGAATCATTTAATCGAATTACACCCGGATGTTAAAGAAGCATTAGAAAACAATAAACCGGTAATTGCTTTAGAATCAACTATTATTTCACACGGTATGCCTTACCCGCAAAACGTGGAGATGGCTAAAAAAGTAGAGGATATCGTTCGCGAAGGCGGAGCAGTTCCCGCAACAATAGCAATTATGGATGGCAAGATTAAAGTCGGTCTTGATGAGGCTTCACTTGAGAAACTTGGTAACTCTGAAGGTGTTGCGAAAGTATCACGCCGCGACCTTGCAGAAATCATTTCGACGAAACGTATTGGGGCAACAACTGTTGCATCGACAATGATCTGTGCAGAAATGGCAGGCATCAAATTCTTCGTTACAGGTGGAATCGGCGGAGTACACCGTGGAGTGGAACAGACTATGGACATCTCAGCTGACCTTGATGAATTAGGTAAAACTGATGTAGCTGTAATTTGTGCAGGTGCTAAATCTATTTTAGACCTTGATAAAACTATGGAATACCTTGAAACTAAAGGTGTACCTGTAATCGGCTATCAGACTGAAGTTCTTCCGGCGTTCTTCACTCGCACGAGTGATATTAAATTAAACACTGTGTCTGAAACAACAAAAGATATTGCCGCAATTATTAAAGCGAAACACGACCTTAAACTTGAAGGTGGCGTTGTTATCGCTAACCCTATTCCGGAAAGTGACGAACTGCCGAAAGAATATATCGACAAGATCGTTATGGAGGCTGTTAAAGAAGCTGAAGAAAATGGTATCGGCGGTAAAGATTCAACACCGTTCCTGCTAGGTAAAATTGTAGAAAAAACAGAAGGTAAATCTCTCGAAGCTAACATTAAATTAGTGTATAACAACGCTAAAGTCGGCACAGAGATCGCTGTAGACTACTTTAATATGCAATAGTTATATAAATGAGCCCTAATCCTTACAATTCGCTGAGGATTAGGGTATTTTTATATATAAGGATTACATAATTAAAAGAGGGTGCCGAAGTGACGGAGTTTACTAAATATCTATCATTGAAATTGGATCAATCAGAAGAGAATTTATATGTTATCTCTGATGAGACAGGGAAGCGTGAACTGCACAGTTACAATTTAAAAAGTAAAAGTTATGTAAAAATCTCGGATGAACAGGAAAACGTTAAAAACTATTGGTTCGCGGATGAAGGATTATTAATCGCAACCGATTTCAACGGTAATGAACGCGAACAGCTGACTCATTTCAAAGGGGAAGAAATGAATCAGCTTACAGCGGACGATGACTATTATAATCATTACGGTGTACATATGGACCAAAGATTTATCTTCTTAAGACATCATAAGGAAGGCAAGACGTTTGAAGTGATGGATTACAAGGACGGAAAACAGACAGTTCTTAAATCATTTGAGACACCATCGTCAATCATCGGCAAGTTTGATGATAACCACATACTGATGAGTCAGGCAGTAAACAATATAGATAAAGAAGTCTTTCTGTATAATATACAAACAGCTGAATTAATAAATACGGGACTGCCGGCAGGTCGTTTTGGCAATTACTGTTCTTTAAATAATTCGGAAGCTGTCTTTACGAGTGACTACTTAGAAGGACATTTAAATCTGTACAAATTAAATAAAGACACTTTTGAATTTAAGAAAGTTACTCATTTTAAATGGGATATTGTAAAAGTTATCGTGCTTGAAGATAAAAATACTGTAATTTTTGAAGTGAATAAAAAAGGTTTCTCGAAACTGTTTAAATACAATGTCCAGGATGATTTGCTTGAAACGCTGGGATTTTTCAGTGAAGGGGTAATGCATTCACTGATTAATGCGGGAGATAAGCTGTATGCATTGTATTCGGATATGAGTACACCACATGCAGTATACGAATTTAATCTAACAGACGGCAGTACAAAAAAACTATTCGGTAACGATAAAATTGATATTGAAATTAATACGGTGTACTCGACATATCCATCATTTGATGGGCTGGATGTTCCTTATTATTTATATCAGCAGCAAAAAGACAATGCACCGACTGCAATACACGTGCATGGCGGACCGGAATCGCAGGCACGTCCTGAATTCAACGAACTGTATTATAAGCTCTACAAAGAAGGATATCAGATTACTGTTCCGAATATTAGAGGATCAACGGGCTACTCCAAGTTTTATATCGGTCTTGATAATCAGGAGAAGCGAATTGATGCAGCGAAAGATGTTGTAGAACTGCGGATGCATTTAATTAATAATCACCAGGCAGATAAAGACAATATATTTATTATGGGCAGAAGCTACGGCGGTTTTATGACGCTCTTGCTGATTACCCAGTTTCCAAAGCTATGGAAAGGTGCAGTTGATATCGTCGGCATATCGCACTTTACAACGTTGCTGACAAATACACCAGCGTGGCGCCGGGAACAGCGTTCATACGAGTACGGATTTATAGGTGAGCACGATGAATTCATGCAGTGTATCGCACCGCTGAACAATACTCAGAGAATACGCTGTCCGCTCAGAATATTCCATTCTTATAACGATGTGAGAGTACCTTATTCTGAATCCGTACAAATGTATGAAAGAATGAAGAAAGAAAATAAAGATGTTGAGCTTACTGCATATAAGAACGAAGGACATAAGTATCTATATACTGAAAATCAGGATGATATGAATACGAAAATAATAAAATTCTTTAACGAACAGAAAAATAAATAAAAAATGAGCCGTTTCACCTGCAGTTCAGCAGAGGTGAAGCGGCTGTTTTAATTCATTAAATTATTAAATTTCTGAAGCAGATGGGCAAATTCTTCAATCTCTGTATCTTCCCACTCATTAATCATTTTAGAAAAACGCTGCTTTCGGCCTCGTCTGATATGTGCAATCATATTCCAGCCTTTATTATTAATATCATAAAGATACGAGCGGCGGTTTGTTTCAGATTGTTTTTTCTCAAGCATTTCGTCATTCATTAAGTCGGCAGCCTGTCTGCTGACTGTAGAAATATCGAGATGAAGTTTTTCAGCAATATTTTTAACACCCATCGGACCATTTCTGGAAATAAGTAACAGTATTAAATAACTGGCTCGTTTAAGCTCTTGTTTTTTATCGAATTCATCAGTCCGGGTTCTTAAAGCACGGACCATCATAGCAATTTCCAATTCTAAAACTTCTAACGATTCGTCGTTAACCATTTAAACACGCACAGCCTTTCAAAGTCTATACTTGACTTTATATGTAGTTGTATTATACAATCATTCATCGTATATGTCTATGAAAGAAGGAAAATGAATGAGTTTAGGAAATGAAAATAGCAGCAAATTAACAACTAGAAACAGAACAATATTAATGGCAGTGCTTTTATCAGGAGCATTTGCAGCAATATTAAATCAGACGCTTTTAGCGACAGCGATCCCTCATATAATGGAGGATTTGAATCTTGAAGCGGATATAGCCCAGTGGCTGCAGTCAGTATTTATGCTCGTCAACGGAATTATGATTCCTATTACAGCATTTTTAATAAATAAGTTCTCGACGAGAACATTATTCTTTACAGCGATGTCACTGTTTGGACTCGGGACGCTGATTTGCGGTATATCACCGACATTCTCAATGCTTCTGGCAGGACGTATTTTACAAGCGGCAGGGGCAGGTATTATAATGCCGCTGATGCAGACGATCTTATTCCTTGTTTATCCGCGCAGTGAACGCGGTAAAGCGATGGGAATGTTTGGTCTTGTAATCAGTTTTGCACCGGCAATCGGACCGACACTGTCTGGCTGGTTTATCGATATTTATCCGTGGCGCGGATTATTTTATATGATCCTGCCGATTGTAGCGATTGACATTATTGTTGCGTATTTCATATTAAGAAACGTTACAGAGAAAACGAATCCGAAACTTGATATGACGTCTATTATTTTATCAACACTTGGGTTTGGTGGACTGCTTTACGGTTTCAGTGCAGCAGGAAACAGTGGTTGGCTGAGTCTCACAGTGTTACTGCCGATTCTAGTCGGGGCAGTTGCGCTTGTGTTATTCATTAAACGTCAGAACAGACTGGAAGAACCTATCTTAGAGTTCGGAGTATTTAAAGATAAAATCTTTACACTGTCGACATCTTTAGGAATGATTGTTTTCATGTCGATGATCGGCGGTGCAGTGATTCTGCCGATATTCATGCAGACAATGCTCGGCTTCAGTGCGATGGAATCCGGTATGATGCTGCTTCCCGGGGCGTTGATTATGGGGCTTATGAGTCCAATCACAGGCCGGCTGTTCGATAAATATGGTGCCCGGTGGCTCGCTATTATCGGGCTAGGTATGTTGACGGTAACAACACTGATGTTTGCGAATCTAAGTGCAGAAACCACTTTTACGTATCTTGCAGTCGTCAATTCATTCCGTATGCTTGGTGTAGCGATGGTGATGATGCCGGTAACAACAGAAGGACTCAACAGATTATCAAATTCGCTCGTACCTCATGGTACTGCGATGAGTAATACGATGAGACAAGTTGCCGGAGCAGTTGGAACCGCCTTGCTGGTATCTATTATGACGAATACCATGAAGCCTGATGAAGGTATCGCAGGTATGATACATGGTGTTAATATGTCCTTTCTCTTTGCAGGTATATTGGCATTTATCGGTTTTGTGCTTGCCTTTCAATTAAGAAGAACAAAAGATATCGATTAAATTAAAAACAGCTTAACTGTCAAATGACAGTAAGCTGTTTTTTTATGATTCGTGAGTACTTGAGCCTTTCGATCTTAAATACTGAGCGATAATAATAATGATTAAGCCGATGAACATAAAGTACTGAACGATAAACTGAGATAATCCATTAAGGAAATCAAATGGATAAATCAGACGTCCTGCACTGTATATAAACAGTACGATGAAAATTAACTTGCTTGCCCACGATTCAGAACTGAAAATGAAATATACTGAGGCGGCAGACACGATAACAAAAACGATGTAGAGCAGTGTATCGATTAACGAAGCATCGTAAGCCGTGATTTTTAACGGACTGAGTGTTTCAGAATTCATAAACAGTACTAATAAATTTGCACCGACAAACAAAATTAAAAATAAGATACCTGAAACTACCTGTTTATTGCCGCGACCGGAAGACTGGTGTTTTATACCGTGGTTCATTAAAGGAACCATAGCCAGTATTAACACAATAATTACAGGAAGCACTAATGAAATAACGATTTCTCCTAATAAGAAAATACTTGCTGAGAACAATACGGCGAAATAAACGCCGAGAATTGCTGCATCAGACCAGTACTTATTCCGCTGCTTTGGTAAATCCTTTGAAGCCACACGGGCAACATCTTTCGTTTTAGCATTGTAATACGTCACATAATCCTTGCCGGAACGTACCATGACATCAGCCATTATGTACAATTTTTCATACTTCGCATCTTCGGTAACGAAGTGTTTATCAAACTCAATATCCAGCGAATTAAACGCAGCCTGATCATCTTCAGACAGTCCGCTGAATACTTTTTCATATTCTTTTTTATAATTCGTCATAAAAACATCCTTGTGTAATATATAATACTCATAATTATATCAGACTAAGCGTAATATAAACCGTTAAATGTTGGCGTTTTCATGGAGAGGATCTGCATCTTCAAGTTCCTTGGATATTTTTTCGACATCAGCTTTCGATTCTTCGATAACGCGTGAATTGAGGAATAGGAGTGTGATAGCAATAAGCGCAATAAAACTTATGCTGTGAATAATCCAGAAAGGAACGTAGTCATAAGCGAAGCCGTATAATAACGTACCTACAGGTGCTATTGATGAAGCAAAGAGACCGATTGCTGAAAACACTCTTCCTTTAACATGCTGCGGAACAGTCAGCTGGACGTAGGTAAAGAACGGTACGTTGATTACTTGAATCAACACAGCGACAGTAAACCCCATTACTGCAAAGAATACCATTGAGTACAGATCAGACATATTTGTATACAGCGGAAGTATATACAGCGGTATTGTAAATGTCCATATCAGCAATGAGTTCTTCATCAGACCTACAGGATTTTTAAACTGCTTAACTGAACCTATAACAATTCCCGCTACCAGTACGCCGACACCGTCAAATGCATTAATAATCCCGACTGTTTCAGGTTCAAACTTAAGTTCTGTAATCATGGCTTTTTCAGGATAGATTCCCATCAGGGATGCGAAGAAGTTAATAAAAGCAGCCATCATGAAAACTCTAAGGAAAACATATGAATTTTTAATGTAATCAATGCCCTGCCACACATCGTGTTTAAATTTACCTAAGACTGAAGCGGTCTCCGGTGCATTCGTATCATTTAATGCGTAGTTCTTTGAATCGTAGTACAAATCGAATTTGATAAAGAAATCAAGCAGGGTGGAGATGGCGTAGGTAATCGTAAATATTAAAATCATAATATAGAAATCAAACAGACCGAACAATACTCCGCCGAGCGCAGGGCCGATGATAATTGCTGAAGACATAATTGCTGAAACATAACCCATTACTTTTTGAATACGTTCTTTATGAAACATCTCGGTCATCGATGTTTGAAATGAATTTGAAACAAATGGATTAACCAAAGCCGCTAAGAATGAAGTAGTATAAATAGCAATTAAGTTAAATCCGTTAAAGTAAGTAAATACCAGCAATCCACCCATAATAAGCGTCAGAATTATTTCCCCTGAGATAATAATCCTTCTTTTATTACCCAAATCACTCATTACACCGGACAGCGGCAGCATCAGTGTCATAACAATAGAACCGATTGCCAGATTAATAGCAAAATACAACGCAGACCCTGTGAAATATAAAATAGAGTAGGATACTGCGAATGTGTAAATTAAGCTGCCTAAATTTAATGTCAGTCTGCTGAAAATATAAATAATAAAATTTAACTTCTCTTTGTGCGGAACCTCCCTGGAAAATAACATAAACAACATCCCCTTTGTTTAATTTTATTAAACTTATCATATAATTTTTTTATGTTGTAAGTCAATTTAAAGTTTAATATAATTAAACTAATGTAAATTGGGGTGAGTAATATGACTTTAGGCGAACGTATAAAAGAATTGAGAAAAGAACAGGGATTAACACTCGTTGAACTGGCAGGCAGCAAGATTACCAAAGGCATGTTGTCATTGATAGAGAATAATAAATCAAACCCATCTATAGATACGCTTGAGTATCTGGCAGAGAAGCTCGGTGTCAGCATCAGTTATTTAACTCAGCAAGGCGACAGTGAATGGACAAAGTCAATGCTTGAACGCAGTGAACTGTATAATGCTTTTGATTTCCCGACAGTGCTGATCAAAGAAGAAATACTGCCGCATATAGATAAAATCTCGCAGTCCAGCGACGGCATGGTCATTTATCATCTGATACGTGTGTACTACAGATATACGGGGCAGAGTGACAAGGCTGAAGAGATTACAAATTTGATTGAACAGTTTTACAAAAGTATTGGACTTGAGAATCTGGCTGTAACCGATAAAATGAACAATGCAGTGTCAATGCTGTATGAAAGGGATTATAAAAACGCATATGGAATAATAAAACAGCTTGAAACAGACGTTCAGAAATATAAAGAATACGACAGCAATATTTATATCAATTACTTGTTCTGGAGAAGTTCATTTGCAGCAGACTTTAACGAAGCGGATTTCCTGAAATATGGAGAACTTCATATAAATGAATGTTATAAGATGGAAAACTTTAAATATTATTATTTGCAGAATGTAATACTCGGACTATTTTATTCACATAAAGGCGAGTGGGATAAAGCTGAAGAATACCAGGAAAACATAAGGAGATATTTATCGTTTAACCGGTCAGATAAATATAAATTTGAAGTGCTGGATAAAAACAGACCTATCAATGTGTTTTATCTGCTGCATCAGCCTGATAATATTATTGAGCTTGTTGAGGATTACTTAGAAGAAATGAATGAAATGATTCAAAGTGAAGAGACATACGAGGATCCGAAACTTCATAAAGAATATACTAAACAGTATCTTCCTGTATTTGATATGGAACTTGCATACTTTAAAGAGGATTATAATCATGTGCTGGAAAACTTTTCATATAAAATGTATGAACGTCCGCAAGCACAGCATCCGCTGGACAGAATTCTGTTTGCAGTGAGAAGCCTTGTATATCCGCTGAGCTTGTTTGAGACAGGAAAAGTAAAAGAGGCAAGAGAGGCATATAATATAATTGAAGAAACAGTCGCAGATATTAAAGACTCTATATACGCAAAAGAGATGCAGATGATTAAAGAAATTTTATTTGAATAGTTATTGTGAGGGGGATATGTTGTCATATCCCTTTTTTGTTTTGGAATAACAACGGC
>JBQDHL010000058.1:0-10184 GCA_052093725.1 Jeotgalicoccus sp.
AATCACTGTCAAAAATTTCCGACCGACACGACGGCTCCGTCCAAACACAAAAAAAAGAGCACCCAACTTCATGGGTACTCTCTTCAAAAAAACTTATTTAGCTAAAGCTTGTTTAGCTTGTTCTACGATTTGACCGAAAGCCGCTTCGTCAGCGATAGCAATTTCAGAAAGCATTTTTCTGTTGATATCGATTTCTGCGATTTTAAGACCATTCATAAGACGGCTGTAGCTGATGTCGTGCTGACGTGCAGCAGCGTTGATACGTGAGATCCATAATTTACGGAATTCACGTTTCTTCTGTTTACGGTCACGGTATGCGTACTGACCTGATTTCATTACTGCTTGTTTAGCTGTTCTATATAAAGTGCTCTTAGCACCAAAATAACCTTTTGCCTGTTTTAATACTTTTTTACGTCTCTTACGAGATACTAATCCATTTTTTACGCGAGCCATTTCTAACTCCTCCTTTTATATTATTTAGCAGACTTAGCTAATAAGTGAACTAATCTTCTTGCATCTGATTTATGAACTAAAGCTGATCCTCTTAATTGGCGTTTTTGTTTAGTAGTTTTGTTAGCGAATAAGTGGCTAGTAAACGCTTGTGAGCGTTTGAATTTGCCTGTACCAGTTTTTTTAACTCGTTTAGCATAACCTTTATGCGTTTTCATTTTTGGCATGATAAAGTCCTCCGATTAATTTTTATTTGTTTTCTGCAAATGGTGCTACGACTAAGAACATTGAACGTCCTTCCATCTTCGGTCTCTGCTCAATCTGGCCATCTTCTTTAAGTGCTTCAGCGAAACGCTCAAGTACTTTACGTCCGATTTCTTTGTGCGTAATTGCACGGCCTTTAAAACGAATAGAGACTTTAACCTTGTCCTCTTTAGAGAGGAATTTCTTCGCATGGCTTAACTTAGTGTTAAAGTCATGCTCTTCGATTGTCGGTGACAAACGAATCTCTTTAAGGTTAATAACCTTTTGTTTCTTACGAGCTTCTTTGTCTTTCTTCTGCTGCTCGTACTTAAACTTACCGTAATCCATAATACGTGCAACAGGTGGTTTAGCGTTTGGTGCAACAAGTACGACATCCAAGTTAGCAGCTTCTGCCATCTCGATTGCGTCTTTCGTTGCTTTAATACCCAGCTGTGAACCATCTTCTCCGATTAAACGAACTTCTTTTGCGCGAATACGATTATTGATCAATGTTTGATCTTTAGCTATGTTTAGCACCCCCAAGAATATTTAACGAACAAAAAAAGGCGAATGCATCACTGCACCCGCCTTAGAATTGCAGGCACAATAGTTACTGAGTCTGCATTTCCCAATTTACCCGGTCACAAAAATCATTTGCGGGCGTGAAGCGGGAGCTTCAACTTGTCCGTTTGTATCAACTCTTAATACTATACAGTGTTATACCGGCTCTGTCAAACTTATTTTTTCAATCTGATTTCATCGATTAACTGATAGAGGAACTCTTCTTTGTCAAAGCTCTCCTGTTTCTCTTCACCGTACTTGCGTACGTTAACAAGCGATTCTTCTTTTTCTTTATCGCCTACTACGATCTGATACTTAATTTTATTCATTTGAGCTTCGCGGATCTTATAACCCATCTTCTCATTACGGTCATCAATATGCACGCGGAGTCCCTGGCTCTTCATTTCGTCGTGAATCTCACGGGCATAGTCGTAGTGCAGGTCGACGTTCACCGGAATGATTTCAACTTGCTGCGGTGCAAGCCATAATGGGAAGTTCCCTTTGTATTCTTCAGTTAAGAATGCAACGAAGCGTTCCATCGTCGACACAACGCCGCGGTGAATAACGACCGGACGGTGTTCTTCGCCGTCTTTGCCGATATAAGTTAAGTCAAAGCGTTCAGGCAGCAGGAAGTCGAGCTGTACAGTCGATAAAGTTTCCTCTTTGCCAAGTGCAGTTTTAACCTGTACATCAAGTTTCGGTCCGTAGAATGCCGCTTCGCCTTCTACTTCAATATATGAAAGACCCATTTCATCAACGGCTTCTTTCAGCATGCTTTCAGCGCGCTGCCACATTTCATCGTCGTCGAAGTATTTTTCTTTATCTTCTGGATCACGGTAGCTTAAACGGAATGAATAATCGTCCAGACCGAAGTCTTTGTACACTTCCTGAATCAGTTCAACTACACGGATAAATTCTTCTTTAATCTGATCCGGACGAACGAATACGTGAGCATCATTTAGAACCATGCCGCGTACGCGCTGCAGTCCGCTTACTGCACCACTCGCTTCGTAACGGTGCATCATACCAAGTTCTGCGATACGAATCGGCAGTTCGCGGTATGAGTGTCGTTCATTTTTATAAATCATCATGTGGTGCGGACAGTTCATTGGACGAAGTACTAATTCTTCGTTACCAACTTCCATCGGCGGGAACATATCGTCCTGGTAGTGTTCCCGGTGACCGCTTGTTTTATACAGATTTGAGTTTGCCATAATCGGTGTATACACGTGGTTATAACCGAGTGAAATTTCTTTATCTACTATATAACGTTCGATTTCGCGGCGGATTGTCGCACCGTTCGGTAACCATAACGGCAGACCTGCACCGACCAGCTGGTTGTTTTCAAACAGTTTCATTTCTTTACCGATCTTACGGTGGTCGCGTTCACGGCGTTCTTCTAATAATGTCATGTAAGCAGCAAGTTCTTTTTTATCGAAGAATGCTGTACCGTAAATACGCTGGAGCATTTTGTTATCCGAGTCCCCGCGCCAGTATGCGCCGGCAGTCGATAACAGTTTGAAGACTTTAATCTTCGCAGTTCTCGGCACGTGCACACCGCGGCAAAGGTCAGTAAACTCTCCCTGCGAGTATACAGTAACCTGCTCGTCGGCTGGAATTGCTTCGATTAATTCCTGTTTGTAAGGATCGTCTGCAAATAATTCTTTCGCTTCGTCGCGTGATAAGACTCTGCGTTCAATCGCAATGTTTTCATCAACGATGCGTTTCATTTCTTTTTCTATTTTAGGGAAATCTTCTGATGAGATGTTTTCCTCGATATCAAAGTCGTAGTAGAACCCTTCTTCAATGACCGGACCTACACCGAAATGAACGTTGCCGTAAAGACGTTTCAGCGCCTGTGCCATTAAGTGAGCTGTCGAGTGGCGCAGTATTTCAATGCCTTCTTCACTCTTATTCGTAATTAATTCAACTTCACTATCAGTTTCTAATGGACGAGTTAAGTCGTAATATTCGCCGTCCACTTTAGCAGCAAGTGATGCTTTTTTCAGTCCCGGACTGATTGAGAAAGCAATTTCTTCCGGTGTTACACCAAAATCAAACTCTTTTGCGTTCCCGTCGGGGAATCTTACTTCGATTTTTTCAACCATGCTAAACATCCTCTCAGTTTCCAATTTAGTTTTAACAATTAAATAAAAAAAGCCGTCCCTATTAAGAAAATAGGGGCGACTTTACCGCGGTACCACCCTGATTTACACAGAAATATCCCGTGTCTCAGCTTGGAGATAACGGTCCATCCGGCTTTCGATTAAAAAAGCATCCGTGTTCAGGCAGTAACAATTCGCAGTTTATATGCATGTCTCAGCAAGTCATGCACTCTCTTAAATAAACTTTTTAAAAATTGTATTATCCTTGGATTATTAATGAATTATAGCTATATAATACATCAAGAATCCTTTAAAATCAAGCTATGACTTTCTTAAATTCTCGCCGGAAAGCTCAACTTCTTCACACAATGCACGGATTCTTTCAATCATACGGAGTGCTTTCGTTTCTTCTTTACCATTCGTTTTCGTGTAGCTGTAACGGCCTTTCAGTTCGTTAATTGCAAAGTTTGAACTGATAAACGTCGGCAGCTGCTCGACCATACGGTAGTTTAAAATACTGGTAATGACTTCATCCCGGCTCCACGCAGTAACATCCTCAGCACCGAGATCATCTAAAATCAGCACTTCTGCGCTGCGGATTGCATCGTAGCGTTCGTTCGTCGTGCCGTCGTTAAAGCCGGATTTTAAGTCGCGCAGTATTTCAGGCACGTAAATCATCATCGATGAAATCGACTTTTCTTTCAGCTCGTTTGCTATACAGCCGAGTATATATGATTTACCGATACCGAATTCTCCGTGTATATACAATCCTCGGAAACCTTCGCCGCGCGCAATTTTATCAGCTTTTTCAATCGCATTTTTTAAAATGTCACGACGTCCATCGTTTAGGAAAATCGTATCGAATGTCGCTTCACGCACATCACGCGGAATATGGAAACTCTGGATCAGGCTTTCACGTTTAACGAATTCCTCGTGTTTTGCTTTAACCGGGCATTTTGTATAAATCATATTAAAGCGGCCCTGGCGGATTTCAAGATTAATAATAAAGCCGTCCGGGTGGCTTAGACATTTGCCTTCCCCCGCTGCCTCACATTCCGTCGGCTGATTCGTATAATGTTTTAAAATCATCAGATCATTTTGAATCATGGAGCGGGTAACTTCACCTTCGTGCGCATCCATAAACGCCTTCATCTTCGGATGATTAATAATTTCGTTATAAATACGTTCGTTATTCTCCGCAATCTTGCTGGAGTTTTTAACGAAACTGCTTAACGGTTCCATCGCCTCACCTAATTTTCTCTAAATTTATTAATAAGCTTGCTGAAGTCTTCATCGTCTTTCAGCGTTTTCATCGGTTCGTTGTTTTTCTTCTTAACATCTTTTTTGGCCGCTGCAGGTTTTTCCGGCTGTTTCTTAGCTGTTGTTTTTTCTTTCAGCCATGCCGGCTGCTCTTCGCCCGGACCTGCATATTTAAACTGACGTTTTTGTCGTTTTTCTTCCTGAGCTTCACGGAATTCCATTATCGACTGATACGCTTCTCCTGCTGTACGATAACCTTCTTTGCCCCAGTTCTCAGCGATAGTCATTACATATCTGAGCGGCAGGTCACCGTCTTTCATCTGAATCGCGTACTCCAGCAGCACGTTAATGACTCCATTTTCTAGACCGGTTTTCACAATCAGTTCCGTGACGACTTTTAAATCATTCTCCGATGGTTTATAACTCCGGAGATCGTTAATTCTGTCGAGTGGACTCACTTTATCGAGACTTTCCAAATACGTTTCATCACTCGACGGCTTCACCGCTTCTTCAGCAGTCGTAAAGCTTGGAATGACTTCGCCGTATTCCTTCTGATAGTACTTGCGTGCTTCGGTTTTCAGTCGCTCTTTATCGATACCGAACTGCGGGCTTGTCGACTGCAGCAGTATTTGTTTTATATCGTAAGCGTTTAGTTTAAACAGTTGGCTCAGCTGCACGACGAGCCTTCTCACTTCTTTTGAGAAAAACTGCTTGTCGATGCGCGTGCCTTTTAAATGCGTGAACAGCACTTCGAAGTCGAAATCATCGAGGTCGATTGACGGCCCGCGGGACACATCATCCTGTTTAAAGTTATCCACGGGTGTACGGAACGTTGCGTCTCTCGAATGATAAAATATTTCAGTGAATTTCTTCGTCACCTCGGTAATATCTGCCGGCAGTTCCGGATAGATAAGACGCTCTTTTTTATCGTTAAATTTAGCAGAACCGACCTGCGTATATAAATACATCGACAGCATCGGATCTTTGAAATACATTTCCGGCGTCAATGGCTGCATCAATCTGTACACGAATAAATCATCGTGCTCTTTGTTCGATACGTATGTGCGCATGAGGCCAATCGCTTCCAGTTTATCAAGCGATGCTTCAAAATTGGACAAATTAATCGACAGCTCATCCATCAGCTCCCGGTGGAAACGAACCGCAAGCGTATCGTGGACTTTCGTCGATTCAAATAAATACAGGTAAATACCAAAGGCCTCTGTGCCAATTACCGGTAAATACAATGCATTCAGGACGTCGTAATTATCGTTCGACAGAGAGCCTGGCTGGTAAACGATAAACTCCGTATTCGGTTTTAAACGTTCATTATATTTCATGTTAAGCCTTACCTTTTTCTAAATTTTGGAGGATATCCATCAGCTGATCGATATCTTTAAACTCTCTGTACACAGATGCGAAACGCACGTACGCCACCTGATCGAGAGTAATTAATTCATGCATAACAGACTCGCCGATATCATTGGAAGTAATCTCAGCCTTGTTTAAATTTCGTAAAGCCGCTTCAACATTATCCGCGCGCTTTTCAATTTCATCATAAGGAATCGTCCGTTTTTCACATGCTTTTAACAGACCGTCGAGCACTTTCGATCTGTCGAACACTTCGCGTGTTCCGTCTTTCTTTATAACGACAAGGGGTGATAATTCAATACGCTCAAACGTCGTGAAACGCGTTGCACAATCATCGCATTCCCGGCGTCTGCGAATCGCATTCATCTCATCTGCATGACGCGAATCCACAACTTTCGAATTCGTATGCTGACACTTTGGACATCTCATGTGATGTTCACCTCATTAGTAATAGATTAGTTTCAATTATTATAACATCGAAAGCACTAAACATAAAAAAAGAAAGCGGATGGAGGATATAAACCCCTCGTACCGGAGATTAAATTGGGCATGCGGCTCAGGGTGGCGAGTAAATCGTTGTTCTGTGTCCCCGGAAAATCCACAATGGCACGCTGGAACCTTGACAATGACCCAGGAACACCACTCTCGGGTCATTGTCGTTTGCACAAGTACCCGGGAAGCATTTTGTCGGGTGGTTGTGACATGCACAAGTAGCCGAGAAGCTTTCTCCCGGGTCATTGTCGGATCCATAATGACGGAATAGACAACCCGTCACGTCATTGTGCAACTTTTATCGCCTCAACCAGAGCAAAAAAACAGTCACGCCATCCCTTAGAGATGTCACGACTGTTTCCCCAATCAAATTCAAAAGGTTTATCCTTCGACGCTGAAGTTTTCACGTACAGGCATTGCTTCTAAGTAATCGCTGCCTTGGGATTTCACACGCTGTTCTTTTTTAACGTGGGAGTTTTGGAATGCTTCTGATTCTACCCATGCTGTGAAGTCCTTGATTGAATCCCATCCTGTCAGCACTGACATTTTGTTGTCTCTTTTTATGAGCATAAAGCCTGCAAAGCCGTCGTACTGGTCGACGTTACCTTTACGGCTTTTAAATCTCTCGACCATTTCTTCAATATATTCTTCTTTTACGATAAAGTTATTCGTTGCAATATGTCCCGCAAGAGAGACTTCTCCGTCGTGGATAAGAATGTCATATTCTTCTCCTCTGTACGTTGCTGTTTCGTCTTCAATAATCAGTTCTGTGTTTTGTCCGTCTTTATTTACTAATTTCATACCAGCACTCCTTCGTTCATATTGTTATTTTTATTGTATCAAAAAAGAGGATAGCATCAACTATCCTCCTATGACTGTATTGTTAAATATCTTTAGCGATCATTTCAGCTAATTCAACACATCTTACAGAGTAACCCCACTCATTGTCGTACCAAGAAAGTACTTTAACTTTGTTGTCAGCCATAACCATTGTCAAGTCTGCATCAACGATTGAACTGCGTGGATCTGTATTATAGTCGCTCGATACTAACGGTGCATCGCTTACGCCTAAAATGCCTTTCATTGCATCAGCTTCGTATTTCTTAAACGCTTCATTAACTTCTTCTTTAGTTACATCTTTTTCAAGGTCTACAACTAAATCTACTAATGATACGTTTGAAACTGGTACGCGAAGTGCCATACCATCAAGTTTACCTTCAAGTTCAGGGAGCACTAAAGCTGTTGCTTTTGCAGCACCTGTTGAAGTTGGAATAATGTTTTCTGCAGCTGAACGCGCACGGCGTAAATCTTTGTGCGGGTTATCGAGGTTCATCTGGTCGTTTGTGTACGCATGTACAGTCGTTACAAGACCATTTTTAATTCCGAACTCGTCGTTCAATACTTTCGCTACAGGTGCAAGACAGTTTGTTGTACATGATGCATTAGAGAATACATCGTATGATGCAGTATCCAATGTTGCACAGTTAACTCCACGTACTATTGTCTGTACGTTTCCGCCGCCTGACGGTCCTGTTAATAATACTTTTTTAGCACCGGCGTCAATATGAGTCTGTGCTTTGTCACCGTGGTTAAATACGCCTGTCGCTTCGATAACAACATCGACCTCGAGGTCTGCCCATGGTAGGTTTGCAGGGTTACGATCACTTGTAACAGTAATTTCTTTACCGTCTACTACAATATTGTCCCCTTTAACTTCAACTTTCTTGTCCCATGTACCGTGTGTAGTATCATAATTTATTAAATGTGCGATTGTTTCCGCAGGTGATGTTACGTTGACTGCCACAAGATCAAGTTCTTTTGATTCTGAGACAATACGAAACACCATTCTTCCAATTCTACCTAAACCGTTAATTGCAACTTTTTTCATGACTAGAGCTCCTTTTGAAAGTTCTTTTTCATAAATATTATACCACAAACAGAGTAATCATTGAACACGGTTTCACAGACTTTCCAACTCTTCAGTAAATCTGTCGATTTGTTCATATAAAGCGTCAAGATTACCGTTATTATCCAGCCTGTATTCACTCATCCGCACTTTTTCTGTCAGCGGCATCTGGCTGTTAATACGTGCTTCCGCTTCTTCAATAGTTAAGTCGTTCCTTGCAGTCAGCCGTTTAATCTGAGTATCCCGATCGACGAACACTGTCACAACAAAATCACAGCGTTCATTCAAGCCGTTTTCAAATAGCAGCGGAATATCCAAGAACACGTGTCCTTCTCTGATAAACTTCTGCTCATCACTATTCATCATATCCCTGATTAACGGATGAACGATTTCGTTCAGTTCGCGGCGTTTATCAGCATCATTAAAAATAATATTGCCGAGCATCTTCCGGTCGAGTTCTCCTTCGGCATTTACAATATCATCGCCGAAAGCTTTTTTAATCGCCGGAATCGCCGGACCATTTTTCGCTGTCGTCTTACGTGAATACGCATCAGCATCCAGCACGTTATATCCGCGCTCTTTTAAATAGTCGCTCACCGTCGTTTTACCGCTTGCGATACCGCCTGTTAATCCGATTATTTTATACATAGACTTCATCACCTCTGACATGTTGTGCAATAAAAAGTATTGCGCGTACTGATCACTTTCGTCGTGAGCGGATGCCCGAGCGGACATTCGTCGCGCTGATAAACGTTAAAGCTGTTTTGCATTTCACCCTTGCCGCCGGTTACGCTCCGGTAATCGGAAATCGTTGAGCCGCCTCTTGATAATGACAGCTCAAATACTTCGGTAATCCGGTCGAACAATTCACGCAGCCGTTTATCGGAAACATTTTTCACTTTTCTGGTTGGCAGAATGTGTGTCAGATACAAGCTTTCAACCGCGTATATATTACCGACACCCGGGATTACTTCACCGTCCATAATCGCCACTTTAACCGGCTTCTCTTCGTATTTCTTCGTGCGCAGCATTTTCATGTAATGCTCAAAACTTAAATTATCCGTATACTCCGGTGCCATGCGGGCAAACGGCGGAAAATCCGCCAGACTGTCATGCGTGTGCATTTCTCCGAACCGGCGTATATCCGAGTACACGAGCTTCTGCCCGTTATCTAATGAAAATATAACCTGCCAGTGTTTTTTGAAATTATGTTCTTTAATATCTTCAAAATCCGACACGATAAAGTACGCACCCGACATGCCTAGATGGCTGACTAAATGCGTCGTCTTATACTCATCGTTAATTAAGAAATATAAATATTTTCCGCGGCGCCCGATATGTGTAATCGTCTTGCCGTTAACAATCTCTTTAAATGCTTCTAAATCATCTTTTACTATCGTACGTTTATTTAATTTATGCCCGTTATAAATATGCTCCGATAACTCGACATCCGTAATCGTTAAATTGACTACTGGCGCGAGTTCCCGCTTAACGAGCTCTACTTCCGGTAATTCCGGCATCTACTCCACCTACTTCACTTCATACCAATCCGTACCGTAGCCTGCATCTACTTTCAGCGGCACGTCGATGTCTATAGCATTCTCCATAATATCTTTGATTACCGGAATAAAGGCTTCTACTTCACTCTCCGGAATATCAAAGATCAGCTCATCGTGGATTTGTAATAATAATTCTGCATTAAATTTCTGTGCTTCTTCGCTCTCGGCATACTTCACCATCGCGAGTTTAATAATATCAGCAGCACTCCCCTGAATCGGCGAGTTCATCGCTGTACGTTC
>JBQDHL010000059.1:0-10175 GCA_052093725.1 Jeotgalicoccus sp.
AACTGATCTAAATCGTCAGGCGTACGGCTTGTAACGAGATTTCCACATACTGCGAGCGCGCTGTCTTCCCATTTAGCACCTGCATTGATTAAATCATTCTTAACATTTTTAACACTTGTAATTTTTCTGTCTTTCAATAAGCCGGTGTCTACCAGGAGCTGAGGCCCGTGGCAAATCGCGAATACCGGCTTATCTTCTTCAAGGAAATGCTTGGAAAATTTCCCAAAGCGGTCTTCTTTATCTCCTCTTAAGCTGTCCGGTGAAAATCCTCCCGGAATTAATAAAGCATCATAATCAGCCGGTGTTACTTCTCCGATAGACTTATCCGCTTCGAATGTTCCGCCTTTTTTACCTTCTACAACTGAACCGTCCGGCGAAATGAGTACTGCTTCGTGTCCAGCTTCCTCAATCGCTTCTTTAGGACTTGTATATTCGATATCTTCGACTAAGTCTGTCATAATAACAGCTACTTTTTTTGCCATAATTTAATTCCTCCTGTAATTTTCTTTCTAGTCATTAATCTTCCCGTTAAACTGTATTTTAAACATAAAAAAGCACCGGTTAAGATGCTTTTTTCACTTCTACTATTTTGCAGTTATCAGTTCTTCGCCTTTAGATGCGAGCTCTGCGTTAACTTCTTTTACTTCGTCTAAGTAGCGGTCGCTGTTGTTAATATGAATATCTATGAATGCCTGGTGTGACACTTTATCACTGCCGAGCATTGATTTAAATTCGATAACAGCAAGTGACCGATTCGATATCGCGAGCAGCAGATCATCTTTTATTTCCTGAATCCGGAGCTGTTCATTGTCCGGCAAATCATCAGGTACTGAAATATTTTCAACTTCTTTTTGCAGCTTTACATAACTCTCATTTAAATTCGTAATTTCATCAGCTGCATACTCCACTTCCAGCTCATCAAACTGATATGCATTATAAAGCGGAATAAAGTTATTATCCCAGACATTAAATATATCGTCATGGGTTTCATTGATTTGTACGAGAAGCGTTTCAAGTGCTGCACTATTTGAGTGTTCAGTATCACTTATATTGTTTTTCAGTAAATTTTCAGTATCATAGTCGCCGTTTTTGGCTGTAGTATTCGATAAATTATTTGCAGTATCTCCTGTTGCCGTTATAACCAAGTTACTTGCAGTGAAATGTGTTTTAGCAACTGCCGATAAATCTTCTGCTTTCGAAAATTTATCGTTTTGATTACATCCGATTAGAAATAATACAAATATTGATAATAATATTTGTCTCAAGTTAGGACCTCACAAACAATGACTTTTCATTTCGTTCATAAAGTATTGTAACATAGTTGTAACATTGTTGAAATATTTTTTTGTTTTTAAGCCCCTCAGGGGAACCAGACCATATAAATAACCACTGATGCAATTGTCATTGTAATAAATGAAAGTGGTGCACCTACTTTCAGATAATCACTAAACTTATAACCGCCAGGCCCATATACAATCAAATTGGTCTGATAACCAATCGGTGTCATGAAACTTGCCGAAGCTGCAATAGCCACAGTGACAATCAGACCCATATAATCTATTCCCATCCCTGCTGACACTTCAAGTGCAATCGGAAACATCAGCACAGCTGCAGCACTGTTTGTAATAATTTCAGTGAACATATTCGTTACAATATAAATAATAACAATGACTCCCATTATTCCAAGCGGCGCAGCAAATGTTGTCAGCCCTCTTGCAATATACTCTGCGAGTCCTGATTCTGTCATCGCAGCTCCTACCGCAAAGGCACTGGCAATAAGTAAAATAACATCAAACTGGACAAACTTCTTTATTTCATTGGGTGAGATGAATTTAAACCCAATCATCAGCACTACTAGTACCAGCATTGCCTCAAGCATTGTCAGCCAGCCGAGCGTAACGACGAGAATCATGGAAATAAGTGCAATTAAACTGATCCACCCTTTACGCATATCCTGATTTAAATTTTCAGGAGGTGCAACGTCAGTAACTACGTAAAAGTCTGCAGAATATTTATGACTGTCAATGAATGCATTATCTGCAAGCAGTAAGAGAGTATCTCCCGTTTTTAGAACGATATCTCCCACCCTGCTTTTGATTCGCTGATTATTACGATGAATCGCAATAACACCAGCATCATAGCGTGTTTTAAAGTTTGCTTGTTTCAATGTTTTATTCAGCAGTGATGAGTTGTGTGAAACAACCGCTTCAATTAAATGACTGTCTTTATTACTTACATCATTCAGTGTAAGCTCCGTACCTGTTTTAATCTTGACGCCTTTAAACTTTTGAATTTTACCTATTGTATTCAAGGACCCGGAAAAGACAATGTGATCTCCGCTCACTATTTTCGTATCTCCCGTAACTGGATATACCCTGCTGTTATTTCTAATGATTTCAATAATGTATATACCATCAAGTACATTCTGTCCAAGCTCTGTAACTGTACTGTCTCCATATTCAAAGTTTTCTTCGATAATTGCTTCCGCCAGAAACTCTTTAGTTTCCTGACTGATCTGCTCTTTAGCACCAAGGTGTTCCGGCAGCAGTTTGTAACCGATAGTCATCAGGTAAATTAATCCGGCTATAGTAATTGGCACCCCAACCACCGACAGTGAAAAGAAAGAAAAACCTTCAAGTCCTGCACCAAGCAGCAGTCCATGAACAACAAGTATCGTCGACGTACCAATCATCGTTATTGTTCCGCCAAGTATAGTAATATAAGATAAAGGAATTAAGAATTTTGATGGACTATAGCCATTATCTACAGCCCACTCCCTAATAATCGGCGTCAACGCAACTACTATCGGCGTATTGTTAAGAAAACCCGAAGAAATCCCGACCGGCAATAGTATTTTAAGCATACTTTTCTTGATGGTCTTAGTTTTACCGAGCAATTTGTAAATGACGAGCTCAATAATCCCGTGCTTCTGTATAGCACCAGCGACAATGAACAGTAACAGTACCGTCAGCATACCCTCATTGGAAAACCCGCTTAAAGCCTGTTCACTGCTTATGACACCGGTAATTAAAAAGATAACCAGTACTAAAAATATTAGAAAATCTGCACGAATAACCTCAAATGATAAACCACTTAACATTAATACGATGATGACTGCGACAAAAATCATTTCTCCGGTCATTCAATCTCCCCCGCTGTATGGTGTTCTGAATCTTAAAAATATTTTACCATAAAAGAATATTTATCTATAGAAAACTCCCCCTAAAGTAGTTGCTTTAAGGGAGAGCATATCAGTATCTGTCCTGTTTTCATTTTTGTAATATAAAATTTCAGATACTGTTACCAGCTGATAACGTTCATACGTTAAACTCAGACGGTTCAATATACTTCCCCGTCG
The DNA here is from genome assembly GCA_052093725.1 of Jeotgalicoccus sp. Lineage (GTDB taxonomy): Bacteria > Bacillota > Bacilli > Staphylococcales > Salinicoccaceae > Jeotgalicoccus. Next base: position 3,359 of record JBQDHL010000059.1, read on the forward strand.
ATCAGCTGTGTAATATTTTCAGAATGCTAATATTCAGTATTTCTAAGGGTTAGCGTATGCCGTCTCTGGTCGATCTGGGTTTTGATTTTGAGTAGCCGAGCCATTTCATAATTCTCTTAATTACCGGCACATGCAGCAGCATGAACTCCAGCACTTTTAAATCTCTTTTCATTCTGTGAGGTTCTTTTATTAAACGGTACAGCCATTCCAGCTGCAGCTTTATCCATATTTTAGGCGCTCGTTTAATCTGTCCGCTCAGTACATCGAAACTCCCGCCGACACCGATAAAGATTCCTTTATCGAACTTGTCCATATAATGATGTATCCAGCCTTCCTGCCGTTTAGCACCGAGTGCTGCGAATAAAATATCCGGTTTTGTTCTCACTATATAATCAGCGATATCGTCATCATATTTGTTAAAGTAACCATTCTTTCTGCCCGCAATAATAAGGCCGGGATAGTCTTTCTCGACAATTTCTGTCACTTTAGTATTTACTTCTTCGCTGGCTCCAAGGAAAAATACGCGCTTTTTATTTTCGGAAGCGTATTTTAGCAGGTCGTACATCAAATCGACACCTGTAACCCGTTCTTTGATCGGATTATTAATCAGCTTCGAAGCATTGACGACACCGACACCGTCGGCCAGTACGTAATCTGCGCTTTTAACTATTGTTTTAAAGTCCGGATCATCCCTGGTTGCAATAACAACTTCCGGGTTCGCCGTGACGATAAAACATTTTTGTTGTTGTTCGATAGCTGGATAGACTATATTTTTTAAAAAAGAGTATCTGGAAATATTGATAAAATCTATATCCATAAGCTGTACAGTGTTATATTTTACCGTCACAATGATCCTTCCTTTCTTACATATTCTTAATAAATTATTTACTTTCAGATGTTACACTATGAGTATTAAAGTCTAATTAAAATTGGAGTGAATTTATATGGTTACTGTGTTTGCACACCGCGGCGCTGAATCTATTACACCTGAAAATACTGAAATCGCTTTTAATACAGCGCTCGATTACGGTGCCCGCGCGATTGAACTCGATGTTCAGCTGACAAAAGACAGTGTTCCTGTGGTCGTTCATGATTTCAAACTGAAACGTTATAATAAAGATGCAAAACTTGCAGTCAATCAATATACATACGATGAACTGCAATCTATAGATGTCGGTAAATATTTCAATGAAAAATTCACGGGTGCCAAAATACCTTCTTTAAAAGAAGTGCTGCAGTTCATACCTGACGATATTTTAATTAATATTGAAATTAAAAATTCACCCGTGGTTCATATTGGTATAGAAAAACAGGTCGCAGACCTTGCTGCACAATATTATAATCTCAATAATATTATCGTTTCATCATTTGACCATACAGCTTTGCTCCGCACTGCTGAATGCAATCGCGATATTAAACTTGGATTCTTAATACATTATCCGATGATAAATACCGGTAAATATGTAAGTATGACCGGACTTAATGCCTTCAGTGTACATCCGAATAAAAAGATTACCAATGCCGCATTCATTGAAGAATGCCACAAATATGGTTTAAAAGTATATCCGTATACCGTTAAGAATCAAAAAGAAGCCGATCGCCTGACATCTCTCGGTGCCGATGGTTTCTTTACATCGCTTGAAACTTTATATTAAACAAATTAAGAGGTGCCAGGCTGCACCTCTTAATCATTTTGTTCAACATTTAATTCCTCAGTATCATTCACAACATTATTGCTGTGTATCCAGACAAAGTCATTCCCGCCTTCTATAACACCTTTATACCACACGTTATTGCCGACTAAAATTGTCTCATCCACGTTAAAAGGCAAACCTCCGTGATGCTCGAGAGTTTCATGAACGTACTGGCGCTTTCCGCCCCACGGTTCAGTCGATGCATATCCGCGTCCTTTTAAGTAAAATGTTTTTTTGTCATTGTCCACCAGTGTATGAACATGTGCGGATGTTTCTATTCCCCGGATCCACCCGATAACACCTTCTTCACCGCTTGGTTGTGTACTCAACAGATAATAATTTTCAAACTGGTATGTCGCTTCTCTTTTTACATAATATACTTTGTTCTTCAAATGCTGCGCATCTGTTTTATCTTCTTCCTGATTCGGAAATTTGTATACGTATGATGTGTAAGCTTTTAAATGAGCCAGTTTGCTGACCGGACGGACTGAGTACGTGTGAGATGCTTCCAGTTCCTCATCATCATCCAGCACCATTAAATCACCGAGTTTTTTATATTTATTTTCACTCGGGTCTTTCGACATTATTTTAGTTTTGTATAAATTTCTTTCATCTTTTTGCATGTTTTGCCATTTTAAAAGAAATGCTTCGTACAGCGGCAGCACATCTTTAACTTCTCCGAACGCTTTAACGCGTCCAAACTCCAGCCATAGAATTTTATCGCAGAACGTCTTCATCTGTCCGATAGAGTGACTGACAAAAATCATCGTTTTCCCCTGATCTTTAAACTCGAGCATTTTCTTCAGACTTTTATCTGCGAATGCTTTGTCTCCGACCGACAGTGCCTCATCGATAATTAAAATATCCGGATCGACTTTTACACTGATGGCAAAACCGAGTCTTGATTTCATTCCGCTCGAGTACGACTTAACCGGCTGGTCAATAAAGTTTTCAAGTTCAGAAAACTCAATAATTTCAGGTTCAAGTTCTTTAATTTCATCCTTTGAAAATCCGAGCATTAAACATTTCAGTTCAATATTATCGCGTCCTGTTAAATCGTCATTTAAACCGGCAGCCACCGCAATTAGTGAAGGTTGACCGTTCACCTGCACTTCACCGCTCGTTTCCGGTACGATGCCTGCAATAATGTTCGACAGCGTTGATTTACCGGAACCATTTATGCCAATAAAGCCGACAACGTCTCCTTTATCCGCTTCAAAATTTACACCGTTCAGCGCAAAAAAGTCCTCACCATGCCCTTTCGGACTAATAAGATCAAGCATGCGCTCTTTCTGATTCTCATACAGTTTATATTTTTTCACGACATTCTTAGTAATAATAGTTTTTGTCATTTTTAAACCCCATTATAAATAATCGATAAAATTACGTCTGAATTTAATATGCAGTACCGAACCGATAAACAGCATAACGAACATCAGTCCCCAGAAGTATAATGAATATTCCCACTGAGTAACAAGGAACCATTCAGTGCCGAAAAATGCGGCACGGTATCCTTCAATTAAATATACAAGCGGATTTAACTGCATAGCGACCATCAGCTTCGGGAAATCCGAAAGCATAGACAACGGCCACAGGACACCTGACAAGTACAGTCCCATACGCAAGAACGAGTTAAGCACGAGGTGTACATCCCGTACTAGTGTCGACAGCGTTGATGTTATCAATCCAAATGCATAAATCAGCACATACGTAGCAAAAATAAAATACGGAATCTGAATAAAGTACATGCTTACGTAGTAGCCCGCAAACTGAAACACGATAAAAGCAATAGCAAGCATAATTAAATGCGTATAAAACTTAGAGAATATCGGAATATTAGGTATTACACTTAAAGGGAAATTCATTTTCGACAGCATCTTCAGTCTTGTATAAATGGACTTGGATGCTTCAATACTTGCCTGGAAGAAAAATGTCCAGACTACAAATCCTATAAACAGCCAGAAGAAGAACGGTACTTCCTTACCGTCCATTTCTATCGGCGCACGAGAGCGTAATGTCCCGAAGACGAACCAGTATATAAGAATACTGATTACCGGTGTCAGAACTTCCCAGACCATGCCTAGATAGTTATTCTGGTTCTTACTTTTCATATCATAAACTGACAGGCGCCTTACTAAATAAAAATGGGCAATCTGTTCCTGCAGTACTTTCCACATGGATTTCATAAGTTATTCACAACCTCAAATTTTCATCAATGATGAATTATACAATCTTATTTCTTAAATAACAAATAACTTCATCAGCAACTCGCTGTGATGCTTTGCCATCTTCAAATGCACCGAATCTGCTGCGGAATTCCTCCGTATTGTATACCTTGTTAAAGTCTTCAATATTTGTCTTTTCAATTGCTGCAAGAAGCTCGTTCGTCGTTTTCACAAGAGGTCCAGGTGCTTTCGTTTCAAAGTCAAAGTAAAACCCTCTAAGTTTGTCTCTGTAATTATCGATATCATAGACGTAGAAAATCATCGGTCTTTCCAAGTTGGCATAATCGAAAAACACTGATGAATAATCCGTAATCAGCATATCTGAAATTACATATAAGTCTCTGATTTCCTCGTATTTCGAATAATCGTAAATAAAACCTTCATATTCGCTTATATCGAGATTCTCACTAACCAGATAATGCAGTCTCAAAATAATAATATATTCGTCAGACAATGTTTCATACATCTGCTTCAAATCGAATTCCAGATTAAATTTATAGCGCCCTTTCCCATGATAAGAATCATCACGCCAAGTTGGTGCATATAAAATCACTTTCTTATCCTCAGGCAAATCCATATCTTTCTTCAGATTTTGAATTACTTCAGCATCGCTGTTAGTAAATAGGAAATCGTTGCGCGGGTATCCTGTTTCCAGCATCTCGTTTTCAAATTTAAATGCTCTTCTAAATATTTCCGTCGAATACTCATTTGGCGAGATTAAAAAATCCCACTTTGCCGATTCACGTGTAAAGTTTCGTTTATAGCGTTCTGTGTCAGTGCCCGGCATGTGAACTTCGTCCATATCAACCGCAAGTTTTTTAAGAGGTGTACCATGCCATGTTTGCAAATACGTCGTTCCTTTTGGTTTTGGAATCCAGAGTGGCAATCTGCTGTTAGAAATCCAAAGCGTCGCTTTATTCATATAAATCATCCAGCTGAGAGAGAATCTCTTAATATGAGGAATATCGTAACGTTCAAACACATCAACGTAACGCTTATCTACACTCCACATAAATCTGTATTCCGGATAATGAATCGACATGTATTCATATAATGCACGCGGATTATCGCTAAACTGTTTTCCGAGAAAACTCTCAAAAACAATCAGCGAATGATCTTTATTAAATGACTTTCCGCATAGCCAGAATAATATTTTATATAATTTTAATGCTAATTTTTTAATTTTTTTCATATCCACCACACCTGCAAAGTTTTCATAATTATCTTATGTTATAATTCATAATACTACAAAACACTATAATAATGCTTTAACGGAGGCAAATTAATATGAAAAAAGTAATCACTTACGGAACATTCGACCTGCTGCATACAGGACATATAAACATATTGAGACGTGCGAAGGACCTTGGGGACTATTTAATCGTTGCAGTATCAACAGACGAGTTCAATATGCTGAAACATAAGGAAGCCTATCACTCATTTGAAGAACGCAAACAAATACTGGAAGCTATAAAATATGTCGATGAAGTCATCGGTGAAGATACATGGGATCAAAAAACAAAAGATGTAAAAAAATATAATATTGATACTTTCGTTATGGGGAATGACTGGGAAGGCGAATTCGATTTTCTTAAAGACTATTGTGACGTTGTTTATCTGCCTAGAACAAGCGGGATATCAACGACGAAAATTAAAGATGAGTTAAAGCAGAAAAATGATTAAAGAAGGAGCGATATCGGTTTTCCTCACAGTGCTCCGCACTGTTTTCAATATATTCAGGTGGTTGCCGTTGAAAGAGAAAACGATAATGCTGACGTCGTTCGGAGACAATATGGAATATGTAATTGATGAAGTAAGAAATCAGACTTCATCGGAAATCTTCATATTAAAAGAACCACGCTGCAGAAAATCGTTTAATAATATCGATTCACAAAATATCATTGATTTTAACCCGCGCAAAGTACTCTCTTTAATCAGAGGAATGTATCACCTCGCAACGGGTAAATACATTTTCATTGATAACTATCACGTTGTACTCGCTGCTTGTAATTTCCGTCCTGCAGTAAAATGTACTCAGCTATGGCACGCGAACGGTGCGGTAAAGTATTTTGGCTACAGGGATAGAACAATCACAAAACGTCTGGACAGTGCACATGAACGCTTTAAAAAAGTCTACAGCAGATTCCATTATTTTACTGTAAGTTCTGATGAAATGGCCTATATATTTGGTGAAGCATTCGGAGCGGATGACAGCTCCATGATTAAATCAGGTGTTCCGAGAACTGATTTTTTTTACAATAACAAAACAGTTAATGCCGCTGCAGAGAAGATACATCAGGCACTTCCCGAGCTTACAGGAAAGAAAGTACTGCTTTATGCACCAACATTCAGAGATGACCAGTTTGATGTAGATAAAATTCATCTTGATATTGAACTGATGAAAGAAACTTTAAACAGTGAATTTCATCTTCTGCTTAAGCTTCATCCTGCAGTTAAATTATCAGGTTTCATCAATGATGAATTCGTCACGGATGTATCAGGCAGATTTTCTATAAATTCACTGCTGTCTGCCGCTGATGTACTTATTACCGATTATTCATCAATACCCTTTGAATTTTCAATTCTGAACAGGCCGATGATATTCTTCCCATACGATTTAAAAGAGTACGAAGAAAAGAGAGGCACATGGTTTAACTATGAGTCATATATGCCTGGTCCGATTGCATATAACACAGAAACTATTATTTATGCTTTACAGGAAAATAATTACGACATCGAGAAAATTAAATCATTTAATAATCAATGGAATAAATACAGCAATGGACAGTCGAGCAGAAATTTAGTGGATTATATATACAGAACGTAAAAAGAAACCGTCCGAGTTGTAGTGAACCCAAAAAGTTGAACTTTTTGACTAAGCTATTTTATTAAAGGTAT
>JBQDHL010000060.1:0-9645 GCA_052093725.1 Jeotgalicoccus sp.
TCTTCTTCAGATGCAGCATCTTCCTGCTGTGCATTTTCTAATGCTTCGTCAGCGTTCAGGAATGTATCTTCAATATACGTCTGAATTTCTTCGTTTTCAAATGCTACATTGTATTCTTCTAAAAGATCACGATAACCTTGTAATGCCTGGCTTGGATCTTCCTTGATTTTCTGGTTTACTATTGTTGTTTTGATTGTGTTTAATTCTTCTTTAGGAGTGTCTTCAAGAGATACATCTTCATTAAGAATGATGTGGTAGCCGAATTGTGATTCGACCGGCTCTGAAATTTGTCCAGGTTCAAGTTTGAATAGTGCTGTTTCGAATTCTTCAACCATTTGTCCTTCACTTACATAGCCGAGTTCACCGTTTTGCTGTGCACTGCCTGTATCATCTGAGTTCTCAGTAGCAAGTTCACCGAAGTCTGCACCGTCATCAAGCTGTGCTTTTAAATCATCAGCCTGTGCTTTTGCTTCTTCTTTAGTCATTGCGGGTTCTTCTTCACCCTCAGCGCCTTCAGCACTTTCTTCTTTGCCTTCTTCACCAAATGATACGAGGATATGAGATGATTTTCTCACACTGTCGAATGCTTCTTCATCAGTGATTTCAAAGTAATCAGCAAAGTACAGATCATTTAGTGCATTGGATACACGCTGCTGTTTGTATGTATCGACTGTCATTCCCGGCTGTGATTGCTGTAGCATCATCGAGAAGTTTTCTTCTCCGCCGTATTGTTCGATTTCAGCATCGATTTGCTCATTGAGCTCATCCATATTTAATTCTTCACTGTATTTATCAGTTAAAACTTTGTCCAACACTAGTTGGAAAGTCTGGTTTGCAACCTGATTTGTACCAATCTGGTTCAGCACGTCGTCAGCAGTAACATCTCCTGCGTCACTCGTAGCAAGAACGCTGCCGAATTCTACATCTCCGCCTTCTTCTTTAGAAGCTGAATCTTTATTTTCTTCACCTTCATTGCTGCAGGCAGCAAGACTTACTAAACCCAGTCCTATTATAAATGGTGCTAATTTCTTCTTCATTCGAAATTTCTCCTCCCGGTTCATATACAAGGCATAATATATCATATAAAAAGGACGGTGCACAAACTTAAACACACCGTCCATTGTAAATATTCTGTTTTATTAACAGTTAGTTGTTATCGTTATCATCTTTTTTGTCTTTGCCTTTAACTTCTGACATCGCGGTATCAGCTTTATTAGAGATAACCTCGATATTTCCCTGCAATCTTTCGACATTCGGGTTAATGTCCGCCTGGAAGTTTGAAATCATCGATTTCACTTCGTCACCGAGAGTGGAGAATACTTCGCTTGATTCATGTTTCGTTTTTAGGAAAGAGTTTTTAATTTCTTCTCCTTCGATTTTAAGCTGGTCCATTTGCGATTTTAAGTCATTTGAACCTATTTTTAATGACTGTTGGAGTTCTTTACCTGATTTAGGTGCGTTTAAAAAGGATATGAGCATGCCGCCTGTTATTCCGACTGCGAATCCTACACCAATATTTTTAAGTTTCATAAATTCATTCACATCCTTATCTCAAATATAATATACCCTGATTTAATCTTAATTATTCATTTAATTTATTTTTTATTGATGTTTCGACATCCATACGGATTTCAGGAGTGTTATTGTCAGCTTCCACGTCTATCCATTTATAGCCGAAACCGTCGTGTTCTTCCTGGTAACGTGGAATAATATGGAAATGAAGGTGGAATACCGACTGTGAAGCATAAGCACCGTTATTCTGTACAACGTTTAAGCCGGCAGGTTCGAACGAATCTCTGACTGCATTAGATACTTTGGTAATGACACTCATTACTTTCGCACCTGTTTCTTCATCCAGTTCATAAATGTTTTCAATCGGTTGTTTAGGGACAACTAACGTATGTCCTTTAGCGACTGGGAATGCATCCATAAATGCAATAACGTGGTCGTCTTCATATACAATGTTGGCAGGTATTTCTCTGTCGATAATTTTTTCGAAAATTGTCTTATTCATCTCATTATCCTCCATTAATAACTTGTGATATAGTTTTACTTAAGTATCAGTATACAAATAATTAGAATTATTTAAAAGGAAGTCAGATGATGGTCTTAGAAATTAATGAACTTACAGGCGGGTATTCAAAAGATCCCGTCATTCACGATATATCTTTCAATATAAAAGCCGGTGAAATTATCGGGCTGATTGGTTTAAACGGGGCAGGTAAAAGTACGACGATTAAACATATACTCGGGCTGCTCAGACCGCACAACGGTAACATTAAGGTAGTGGGTAAAACAATTGAGTCAGACGTCGAAGCCTACCGGAGACATATGGGCTATATCCCGGAATCACCAATTCTGTATGAAGAACTGACACTCCGTGAACATATTAATATGACGGCGATGGCTTACGGTCTAACACCAAAAGAAGTAGAGGAGAGAAAAGGACCGCTCTTAAAACGATTCCGTCTCGCAGATAAGGAAGACACATTCCCAAGCCATTTCTCAAAAGGAATGAAGCAGAAGGTTATGCTGATCTGTGCGTTTATCGTTGAACCGGAACTCTACATTATCGATGAGCCGTTTCTCGGCCTCGATCCACTGGGGATCGAATCATTAATTGAACTGATGATTTCCGAACGCGATAAAAACCGGTCCATTTTAATGAGTACACATATTTTAGCAACTGCGGAACGCTATTGTGACCGGTATATCATTATCGATCAGGGCCGTAAAATAGCAGACGGGACACTGAATGAACTGCGTGAGCTCACAGGACTCAGTGAAGGTACACTGGATGATGTGTATATCCAGCTGACTGGCGGGAACCGACATGAGCAGTAAACTGTTTAATACGCGCATGGAGGAAGACGTAAAGATACGGAGCTACTACGGCAAATTTATTTTTAACAGCCACTTCCTCGTATTTTTAATGATAGCCGGCGGAGTATTGCTGTATACGCTGCTCGGTTTACGAGAGACACTCAGTCCGAGTTTTTATCTCGACACGCTGTGTGCACTCTTAATGGCTGTTGTATTACTGCCGAAGTACCGCACACTGCTGAAAGAAGCGGATATGCTGTTTCTGCCGCCTTATGAAAAGAAAATGACCGCTTATTTTAAGCGGGCGGATATTTATAGCCTGTCTCTCGGCATCGCAGTGCCGGCAGTCGCATCTATTGCCGTATTGATTCTATTATCAATCGGTCATGATTTAACAGCGATTTCACTGTTCTTTATACTGGCAGCCTTATTGTACTTCAGCGCCTTTAATATCAGACGTCTATCCGTTAATACAGATTATAAAAAATGGGCTGTTACATCAGTATTAATACTTATTAACTTTATCTCGCTGATGTTGGTGCTGGTTTATCCATGGCTGATTATTGCAGGACTGCTGTTTATCATCTTAATCACTGTAATTATGAAGAAGAGCTCATTTAAGACATTGTCGTGGCTGAACTACGTGCAGTATGAAAAAGAAGCGTTGCAGCAGTATTATCAGACAGTCAGTATGTTTACGAATGTTAAGCGTATCGATAAAGCATTTAAACGGAGACGAATTCTGGATGTGCTCCTCTGGGTGCCTAAGGCCGATAAGTTCAATAAGAAGTATATGTACGAATATTTATTTTACCGCTCATTTATGAGGGATCATGATTTGCCAATGATTGTGCTCCGTATAATAGTATTATTCTTTATTATTATATTCTGGATTGGAAATATTTATGTATCATTGATCTTCAGTTTGTTCGGCATTTATTTAATCGTGCTGCAGATGTCTCAAATATATACAGCACAGGCATATCTCTTATGGCCGAAAGTATGGCCGGTGTCCCGTACGTATATTCAAGACAGCTACATCAGATATTCACATAAAATCGTGTTTGTAATTACACTGATTTTTGCCGTTATGTTCATCGTGACGCATCCGGCACAGTTTTTCTATGCACTGGTATTCCCGTTGTGGGGTTATCTGTTAAACAGAGTGTTATCAAAATCCATCTATAAAAAAGAAAGAGAACTCAGCGATTAATCGCCGAGTTCTTCTTTTTCTTCTTCAGTATATTCATTGTCTTCGATATTGTAGTAAATCTTCGATGATAAATAGTCGCCGAACAATGATTCTTCATTGCGGAACTGCTTCAATGAATCTGAAGTTAAATAGTTTTTATAAGCATCTGTTTGTTTAAAGTCGTCATAAATACTCATGTCCGCCCATTTAATCAGCAGGATATAATTCTCATCGCGTGTACTAATGCCGACTCTGTATGAGACAACGCCGTTAACCGCTTTTAATTCTTCTACAAGATCGCTTAAATGTCCTCTTAACGAATGCGTGCCATCTCCTGCAGCAGGAATATAAAACATGGATAATGGGAGTTCTTCATCAAGTGAACCCTGCTCGTTAAGTATTTCATAAGTCATGTTAGCTGAGAAAATCGATTTTTCATTATTATCTTCATAATATAAAATTGCTTCCGGACCTCTTGCACTGATAGATACATGAGGATGTTTTTCCTGTAGGGAAGAAAGAAAATCAATCGTCCCGGTAGTTGCGTGTAAATACACTGTGCTTCACCTCTTGTTTAGTTATATTAATCATTATATACCTGAAACAACGCAATGTTAAACAAATCTCAAATAGAACAACTTTTTGACAACTTGCCCGTAATTAATAATTGTTCTAAAGAATGTGATAAAATACGTAAATGTATGAACATATAAATATTAGGGGGTACCACTGTGTTTAATGATACACTCATTCGAGCAGCACGCGGAGAAAAGACAGAACATACACCAGTTTGGTTTATGAGACAGGTTGGGCGTTCACAGCCGGAATATCTTAAAGTTAAAGAAAAATATTCTTTAATTGAAATTACAAAACAGCCTGAACTAACTGCTTATCTCACGGCTACACCTGTAGATAACTATAATGTCGATGCGGCAGTGCTTTATAAAGATATAATTACACCGCTTGCACCACTCGGTATTGATGTTGAAATCAAGTCCGGAGTAGGGCCGGTAATACATAACCCTGTCCGTACTGAACAAGATGTTGAGAATCTTGGAGAACTGGATCCGTTTAAGGATTTAGACTACGTATATAAAGCGATTCAAATTTTAACTCAGGAAAAATTAAATGTTCCCCTTATCGGATTCTGCGGTGCACCGTTTACGGTTGCGAGCTATATGATAGAAGGCGGACCATCTAAAAATTATCATCGTACGAAAACGATGATGTATTCGAACCCGAAACTGTGGTTCAAATTAATGGATAAGCTTGTTGAAACGAGCATTACTTACTTAACAGCACAAATTAAAGCAGGCGCGAGTGTCATTCAGATTTTTGACTCATGGGGCGGTGCGCTTAATAAAGCGGACTACAACTTCTACCTTGCACCTGGCATGAAGAAAATTATCAATGCAGTTAAAGCACAAAACGTACCAGTTATTATTTTCGGTATCGGCGCGAGCCATTTAGCAACTGAATGGGATAAACTCGGCAGTGACGTACTTGGACTCGACTGGAGAATGTCGATTAAAGAGGCTCGTGACTTAGGTATAACAAAAGCATTGCAGGGTAACCTTGACCCGGCATTATTATTATCGGATTGGTCAGTAATAGAAGAACGTGCAAAAGCTATTGTTGAAGAAGGAAACAGAACAGGACATATTTTCAACTTAGGCCACGGTGTCTTCCCTGAAGTGAATCCCGATGTTTTAAAACGACTGACAGAATTAGTACACACACACAGTAAAGGATTGTGATTTTGAAAATGACAGAGAAAAAAGCATTATTAGTAATGGCATACGGTACACCATATAAAGAATCGGATATCGAGCCCTACTATACACACATCAGACACGGCAGAAAGCCGAGTGAAGAAGCACTGCAGGATTTAAAAGACCGCTATGAAGCAATCGGCGGAATTTCACCTTTAGCGGATACTACAAAGCGTCAGGCTGAGGCTCTTGTTAATGCTTTAAATGAACAGAGTGACGATGAGTTCGAACTGTATATCGGTTTGAAACACATTCACCCTTTCATCGAAGATACTGTTAAAGAAATCAGTGAAGCGGGCATTAAAGAAATTTACAGCGTGGTGCTGGCACCGCATTATTCAAATTTCTCTGTCGGTTCATATAACAAACGTGCAGTTGAAGAAGCGGATAAATACGGTATTACAGTTAAATCTGTAGAATCATTCTTCGAACAGAAGCCGTTTATCGACTTCTGGGTTGATGCTCTTGAAACAACTTTCGAAAAAGAAATCCCTGCTGAAGAAGCGGCGGAAACTGCGATTGTTGTTAGCGCGCACAGTCTTCCTGAAAAAATTAAAGAACATAACGATCCTTATCCGGGTCAGTTAGAAGCAACGAAAGATTTAATTAAAGCACGTTTTGGTAAAGGACATTACTTCGTCGGCTGGCAGTCTGAAGGTAACACGCCGGATCCATGGCTTGGACCGGATGTACAGGACTTAACACGCGAATTATATAACGAACACGGTTTTAAGCACTTCGTTTATATTCCGCTTGGATTTGTGTGTGAGCATTTAGAAGTGTTATACGATAACGACTACGAATGTAAAGTTGTAACTGACGAAATCGGTGCAGCTTATCACAGACCGAATATGCCGAATACGGATTCACGTTTCATTCAGGCAATGGTTAACGAATTAATTAAATTGTAATAAGCGAGGCGTTAATAGTGAAAAGAGTAGCGATAGTAGGTGCAGGAATTACAGGATTGTCGGCAATGCATTATCTTTTAAAAGATGGTACAGACCTGACAGTTGATTTATACGAAGCGTCGGACCGCGCCGGCGGTAAAGTAAATACTCATATCCGTGACGGTTATACGATCGAGCTCGGACCAGAGTCTTATTTAGCGCGTAAAGAAGTCATGACAGAGCTCGCAGAAGAAGTGGGTCTCGGTGACGCGCTGGTCCGTAACCAGACGGGACAGGCGTATATCTATGCGAAAAATAAGCTGTCACCGGTGCCAAAAGGCACGATGCTCGGCGTACCTATGGAGCTCTCTCCGCTCTTAACGACAGATTTAGTGTCGTGGACAGGAAAACTGCGTGCAGGACTTGATTTCATCAAGCCTGCGATGCCGTTATATAAAGATATTTCGGTAGGGGAGTTTTTCCGTGCACGTTTCGGTAATGACCTTTTAGAACATATGATTGAACCGCTCTTAGCGGGAGTATACGGTACAGACATCGATAAGCTGAGCTTAATGTCGACGTATCCGAACTTCAAAGAGACAGAACAAGAATACGGCAGTCTGATGAAAGGTCTGATGGCCGAGAAAAAAGATAAGCCCAAAGCTCCGAAGACGAAAACCGGTGCTTTTTTGCAGTTCAAAGACGGGCTTCAGTCGTTTATCGACCGCCTGGTCAGTGAAAACGAAAAACGCGGCGGCCAGATTCACTTTAATTTTGATGTAACTGCGATTGAAAAAACTGCTGACGGCTATGAGCTGACGGCAGATGGCGGCACGCATCATTATGATGAAGTAATCGTTACAGCACCACACTTCCAGTACAAACGCTGGTTTAAAGATAAAGAATTTGAATACTTCAAGCATATGGAAGCAACAAGTGTTGCGACAGTTGTGATGGCATTCGATGCCGAACAGGTGAAAAATACGATTGAAGGAACAGGATTCGTAATCAGCCGCAACATGGATACATCGATTACTGCGTGTACGTGGACGAATAAGAAGTGGGAACACTCCACACCGGAGGGTAAGGCGCTGCTGCGTGCTTATGTAGGGCGCCCCGGGGACTTTATTGTACAGGAGAAGTCGGACGAAGACATCGTCCGTCTGGCACGTCAGGACCTCGATAAAATCATGGAGCTGGACGGTGAACCTGAGTTCACTATCGTTACGCGTATGATGAATGCGATGCCGAATTACTTTGTCGGACATAAATATATCATCGATGACATTCAAAAATATGCTGCGGAAAACTATCCGGGACTGCACTTAATTGGTGCATCACATTATGCAGTCGGGCTTCCTGACTGTGTGCAGACTGCGAAAAACACTGCAGAAAAAATATTGAATGACTAAAATATGATTTTAAGACCTGTTTCTATTATAATAGAGGCAAGTCTTTTATTATGTACCAGGGGGAAATACAATGAAGTTTATTTCAAACAATGACATCAAAGATCCGATGATTAATCTGGCGATGGAAGAATATATACTAAGAGAAATTCCAACAGATGACTCTTATTTTTTATTCTATGTAAACCAGCCGTCAATTATTATCGGGAAAAACCAGAATACGATTGAAGAAATTAACGAACCGTACATTAGAGAACACGGCATTAAAGTTGTGAGACGCGTGTCAGGTGGGGGAGCAGTTTACCATGACGAAGGAAATCTGAACTTCAGTTTCATTACAGAAGACGACGGCGACAGTTTCCATAACTTCAAGAAATTCACACAGCCGATTGTTGAAGCGCTGAAAGAAATGGGCGTAGACGCTGCGCTGTCAGGACGCAACGACATTGAAATTGAAGGCGGCAAGAAAGTATCGGGGAACGCGATGTTTACACAAAAGGGACGTATGTTCTCACACGGTACATTAATGCTTGAGAGTGATATCTCTGAAGTGCAGAACGCATTGAAAGTGAATCCGAAGAAAATCCAGTCAAAAGGAATTAAATCGGTAAGTGCACGAGTTGGGAATATTAACGACTACCTGGATGAGAAAATTGATATCGAAGAATTTAAAGAAAGAATTCTTGATAAAATCTTCGGCGGACTTGAAAACGTGGAAGAATATAAACTGACAGACGACGACTGGGCGAAAATCAATCAGCTGTCTGAAGAAAAATACCAGACGTGGGAATGGAACTACGGCAAAAATCCTAAATACAACTATGACAATTCACATAAATACGCAGCAGGCCTCTTAGACGTGAGACTGGAAGTCAAAGGCGGACGTATCGAACATGCGAAAATCTTCGGCGACTTCTTCGGAGTAGGTGAAGTAGTGGATATTGAGAATCTTCTGATCGGTGTTGAGCACAACCGCGATCACATTGAAGAAGCAATTAAAGATGTGGACATCATCCACTATTTAGGACGAATTACGAGAGAAGAATTTCTGGATTTAATATCATAAGAATGAATTTTGAGAATCCGGTGCTGAAAAGTGCCGGTTTTTGTTTGTGAAGGGTGTCTGGGAGCGCCGGATGCCCATGTCGATGTAACAAGGTACTCCGGAGACTTTTGGATGCCCATGTCGATTTAACAAGGTACTCCGGCAACGACATTACTGCACACAAAATAAAAAAAGCACAGCCGTAGTATAGTTGTGCTTTCTATATGTACATCTATTACAGTTCTTTTAGTAATGTAGTGTACTTCATGAATTTCTCTTCGTTTTTCTCTATGAGTGATTCCTCTATTTTTGCTTTATATAGTTCTACATTGAAATGGTGCATGGATTCTTGCAAAACAAGATCTGCTGATAAGTCATTGATTGTGTTAATGAAGCCTCTTAATTGATTTGCAGGATAAACAGGTCTGCCCATATTGAATTACCCCTCTCAAAAATCTATCTTTAACTGAATTATATACCACGTTCTCAATTAGGTCAATGATAATGAGAATCG
>JBQDHL010000061.1:0-5601 GCA_052093725.1 Jeotgalicoccus sp.
ACCAGCTTGCCTTCTTTTCGTGAAGTCACTATACCTTCTTTATACAACGTACGCAGGTGATGGGATGTATTCGGAATCGTAATACCGAGAATCAGTGCGATATCACACACGCATAACTCATCATCTTGACAGAGAATATATGTAATTTTCGCTCTGTTCTTATCCGCAACAGCTTTCAACATTTGCGACATACCCGTAATGTCCACTGTTTCTATATCTTTCTGAAGTCTCTCTACCTTATCCTCGTCGTAGCAGAATACTTCACATACATCTTTATTAGTCATAATGCACCTCTATATTCAAGTATTTACTTGATTGTAATTGTAGAGGGTTTTGTCTTGTTATTCAAGTGGATACTATAATGAGATAAAAAAGAGATAAGTGATTAATAACCACTTATCTCTTTTAGTCCAGTTCGTATTGCTCTATAACGTAATCAATAATTTCAGTCAGCTGTTTGACCCGGGAAGCATGTACATGTTTGGAAATAGTCGACACCGATCGTTTTGTCAGCTTTGCGATTTCCTTCTGAGTAATACCTGTCAGATAGTACTGCATGACTTCTTGCTGGAGTGGGGTTACAGTTCTGAAAATATCAGTCGCGTACATTAATGCAATTTCGATGCCCTTCGGCATATCCGGGCATGAGAAATCCTGTACTTTCGATTTCTTGATCATTTGAAGTGATTCTCGTAACTCTCTTACAGTCCAATGGTTCCAAAACGCCGGATTGTTTTCAGGGAATGGGACATCCACAGTGTGGAAACTGCATTTTAAGGGGAACTCTGAAGCTGGCCATAATGATTTTGCATAAAATGATAACAGAATAGTGTAATGCGGTTGAGCTGATACGATAAACAGCTCTTCGCCCATACGGTAAGTCATATATAATTTATTTTGATCTGTATTTAAACTTTGCAGCTTACGTTCTATGAGGGAGAGATGGTTGTATATCTCAGGAGGTGCCTTCGTACTGTTCGACACATCCAAAATCAGTATAGATATAATGATAACCAGCTCCTTTAATGTAATAGTTATATTGTATAATAATTCGACTTAAAAGGCGAATATATAAATGAGTTCGTTTAAATGGGCGAATCAACAATCAGCCTTAAAAGGCGAAATCGTTATAGGTGTAAAAAGTGATATAATAGAAGGAACAGTTGAACGCATTCGACAAATAGTATTTCACGATGGTCGTGACTAATTTATTTTGGCTGCGATTCTCAGTATGGAGAATTTTATCGTCTAAATAGGTTTTATAAAATATAGTTTGAACTGGTGCCTTTCCGTCTATGTAATTAGATGAAACACAGGCTGAAATCTGTTACTATATTAGAGATTGAGAATTGATGAACGGGAGTGCCATTATGCAATTTACAGAGTTAACATTGGAAGAATTCAATGACTACACAGGAAAACATTTCAGTCATTTTACCCAGACAGAACAAAACTACAAATTAAAAACAGACAGCGGCATTGAGACTTATCTAGTAGGTGTAAAAGACGGCGACGCGGTTAAGGCGGCTTGCCTAGTTACATTGACACCTGTCATGAAAGTATTTAAATACGCATATACGAATAGAGGGCCGGTACTCGACTACAGCGACGAAACGGTTTTTACTACATTTTTTGACGGCTTGACGAAGTTCTTAAAACCGAAGAAAGTCATGTACCTGCGTGCGGACCCGTATGAAGTGATTAATAAGCGCAATCACGAGGGCGAAGTTATTAAGAGTATGGAGAACGATTATATCTTTGATAACTTTAAAGTCCTTGGTTACGATCATGATGGATTTAAAAACGGCTTTGACCCGATTGTCCAGGTTCGCTGGCATTCAGTGCTGGATCTTGCAGGGAAAGATAAGAAGACGGCATTCGATGAAATGGATACGCTCCGTAAGCGTAATATTAAGAAAGCGGAGAAACACGGTCTGCATATTAAGTATCTTGATATCGATAATATCGAAATCTTCCGTAAGTTTATGAAAGATACGTCAGAGATGAAGTCTTTTTACGATAGAGATGACAGTTTCTATATTGATAGAAAACGTTACTTTAAAGATCAGGTTATGATTCCGATGGTGTATGTAGACTTGGAAGACTATAACGAGTCTATTGCACAGGATAAGAAGAAGATGGAAAAGAGTATCGAAAAAGCGGAACGTGCGTTAGAACGTGATCCGGATAACGAGAAGAACCAGAATAAAATTAAGAACCTGAGTGAGCAGCTTGAGAACATCGATGCGAAGCTGACTGAAGGTAAAGCGCTGCTGGAAACACACGGCAAGGAACTGCCGCTGTCGAGTGCGTACTTTATAGTGACACCGCATGAAGTGACTTACCTGTCCGGCGGGACAGATAACGACTTCCGTCATTTTGCGGGGAGCTACTTAATTCAGTGGACAATGATTCAGTATGCGTTGGAACAGGGCATAGAACAGTACAACTTCTACGGAATCAGCGGAGACTTTACTGAGAATGCTGAGGACTACGGTGTGATTCAGTTTAAGAAAGGGTTCAATGCTGTAGTGAACGAATATATCGGAGACTTTATCAAACCGGTGAACGGTCCGGCGTATAAGATTTATAACGGACTGAATAAGCTGCGTAATAAATAAGAGAGAGTGAATCGCATGAAGTTTTTAGAATTAACTGATGAAGAATATGCGGCATTTATAGAAGAAGGCCATGAGGCGGCTTTCTTCCAGATGCTTGAAAATAAAACCAACCGTGAGATGAACGGCGAAACGGTTAAACTGCTCGGTGTTAAAGATGATGCGGATAAAGTTGTGGCAGCATGTCTGTTTACACTGCAGCCGACAGTGATGGGCAAATACTTCTATTACTCGAACAGAGGCCCGGTACTCGATTATCATAATTTAGAGCTGGTACGTTTTTACTTTGAGGGGTTAACGGAATACCTTAAGAAGAATAACTGTTCATACGTTAAAGTCGATCCGAACTGGATTTACAAGAAGTATGATAAGGATGTTGTCGAGAATGAAGAGTATCCGGCTCAGGATGCGTTAATTGAGCTCCTGGAGTCACTTGGCTACGGTCATGAAGGATTTACGCGCGGCTATTCTAAAACGTCACAGGCACGCTGGATGAGCGTTTTAGATATGACTCCGTTTGAAGATGAGAAGGCACTTGTTAAGTCATTCGACTCACAGCGTAAGCGCAACATGAAAAAAGTAGAGAAGTACGGTGTTGGGTTTAGGTTCCTTGAAGTTGATGAGATTGATAAATTCGTTAAACTTTATGCAGATACATCAGAACGCCAGGGCTTCTTTACTCATCCTGACCCTATGGGATATTTCTCACGTTTTAAGAAGTCATACGGCGATAAGGTCTTAATCCCTTATACGTATATTGAACTTGATAAGTATGTGGCGAACCTGACGAATGAGTTAGATGATGTTAGTGCGCGCCTTACGACGATGCAGGCGAAAGAGAATAAGAATGAGAAGACGTTAAATAAGATTAAAGAGATGGAAAAACAAGTGACGAATCTTACGGGTGATCTTGAAGAGGCGAAAGTCATTCATGAGAAAGAAGGCAACGTGCTGGATCTTGCTGCCGGCATTTACTTCGAAACACCGTATGAGCTTGTATATAACTCAGGGGCAAGTACTTCTGAATACCCTCAATTTGTCGGACCGTATAAAATGCACCTTGAGATGATGAAGTATTGTATCGAAAATGATATCTCACGTTATAACTTCTACGGAGTGAGCGGAGACTTCTCTGAAGACGGGGAAGACTACGGTGTTTACAGATTTAAACGCGGATTCAATGCAGAGATTGAAGAGCTCGTAGGAGACTTCGTTAAAGTGATTGCGCCGATGCAGCACAACGTATATAAAGTAAAAGCGAAACTTGGACTGAATAAGTAAAGCATAGAAAGGTTTGATCCAGCGATGGAAGTAAAACCAATAACAGAAGAAGCATTTAGATTATTTGTAAAAACATATAACGGGCATATGCACTATTTCCATGATGAGATGTTTTACGATTATATTTCACAAGTGAATGAAACGCATCTGCTCGGGCTATATGATGGTGAAGAATTGGCAGGAGTGTCATTACTCAGTGCGACTTCAGTGCTGAAGAAGTTCAGACTGTTTACGTCACATACGGGACCATTGGTTAATGATTTTTCGAATGAGCGTTTGAAGTTCTTTTTAGAGGAAATCGATAAGTATGCGAAGAAGAACGGTGCACTGCAGATGATTCATTCTCCGTATACTGTGTATCAGATGCGGGATCATGATGGTAATGTGTGTGAGTCGGATGAGCGTAATAACCAGGAGATTGTTTCTATATATGAGAATCTCGGTTATAACCATCACGGCTTTACAACAGAGCTTATTACTGAAGAGCTGTTACGCTATCAGGCAGTGATTGATGTTGATAAGCCGTTAGACGATATATTAAAGCAGATGGATGTAACGACGCGTTACAATACACGTCAGACAGAAACGATGCCGCTTGAGTTAAAGCTGCTGGATGAAGATGAGTACGATAAGTTTATCGATATATATAAAGAGACAGAAGAACGCATCGGTTTTGATCCGGTACCGGCAGAGAAAATTAAAAATCTGCTGAATACGCTGAAAGACCGGATGTTTTTAGTGCTGACACATGTGAATGTGGATAAGTATCTGGAGCAGCTGCAAGAAGAACGTGAAGCGGAACTGGCTAATATCGCGGAGATTGAAGAGAAAGCTGCGAACGGTACAGCGACGAAGCGCGAGAAAAAACGTGTGAACGAACATAAAGAACAGCTTGCGAGTAAAGATAAGCGGATTGAGAAAATGGAAGAATTTAAAGCGGAATTCGGGACGGAACTCGATTTGTCAGCAGGCATGTACTATTACAACAACCATGAAATGGTGTACCTGTTCAGCGGAAGCTATCCGGAATTGTCGTTCTTTAAAGGAACGAACTTTGCGACATGGGAAATGATCAAGAAGGCGCAGGAATTAGGCGTGAAGCGGTTTAACTTCTTCGGTCTGACAGGCGACTTCACAGAAGACGCGCAGGACTACGGCGTTTATCGATTCAAACGCGGCTTTACACCGTATATTGAAGAACTGCCGGGCACGTTTGATAAGGTGTTCAACAAACCGGTATATACGATAGCGAAAAAACTCGGGAAGATATAAAGAGATAGATTTCTGAGGAACGAGGTTAGGAGCCGCTTTGCATGGTAGCGAGAGAAATAGTTGATTTTCTCGGTTTTGTAATGGATATTGTATTTAATAATTTTGTTGTTTGGTATTTGATATTGCCTGGTATATTTACTATTGGTTTTATCAAAGTCTGTAAAGAAGACAACAAACCATATTTAAGACCATTGCTGAAGTTTTTAGCGATATATTATGTGGCGAGGACTATAGTTATTATATTCTTTTGGTAAATATTGAACGCAGCTGGCAGATTATCTGTCGGCTGTGTTTTTTGCGTGCATTTTGATGCTATTCGGTCACTGTGAAAGTCGACAATGACACGGGAGAAAGTTTATCGGCTACTTGTATAAGTCACAATGACCCGGCATAGGGATTATCGGGTACTTGTGGAGATGACAATGACCCG
>JBQDHL010000061.1:5611-9563 GCA_052093725.1 Jeotgalicoccus sp.
ATGACCCGATAACAGCGTTCCCGGGTCGTTGTGCTTTTTAATATTAAAGGAAATCGACGAAAATACCTTCAGGGACTTCGATTTCACTGTCTAAACGTGTAGATTGTCCCATCTTCATTGATTTTAAATAATACGAGGTTGTGTGATTTCTCATGGGCACAGACGAGATACTGTCCATCGGGCGTGATATTAAAATCGCGCGGCCAGTTGCCGTTCGATGATTCAATCTGCAGTCTGTCGAGAGCCTTGCCGTTGTCTTTAATTTCAAAGACAGCAATGCTGTTGTGTCCGCGGTTCGTAGCGTAAATATATTTATCGTTCGGGTGTTTGCGGATTGCTGCTGCCTGCGAATGCTCTGTGAAATCTTCCGGCAAGGCAGAGTATGTTTCAACCGTCGTAAAATTACCGGCCTTATACTCTGCGACAATTACTTCGTTTGATAGCTCAGTTATAATATATGCGTAATCTCCAGCATCGCTGAACACCAGATGGCGCGGGCCGCTGCCAGGCGCGACTTTGGACTCTCGAACGACGACGAGACGTTCATCTTCTATAGAAAATGTCACTATCTTATCTGCACCTAGATCAACTGCTGCGAAGTATTTACCGTCCGGCGTTTCCGTAATGAAGTGCGAATGTGCATGGTTCTGGCGTTCATGCGGGCCATTGCCTTCTACCTGGAAAACATCGAGTCGTTCAGTGACAACGCCGCGTACATTCATTTTATATAAACGAACCTTGCCAGAATCGTACACGGCATCGAGCATATATTTGCCGTCGGATGATGGGGCCAGATAACAGCCGTTTTCGCCTTCAAGCAGACATTCTCCAATGAGCTTAAGCTCGCCATTATGAATCTCAAACGTCGCAATACCTGCTGTATCGCCATCCTGTTTTAATGAGTACAGTTTATCGTTCTGTATATTTAAATATAACGGGCCTTGAAATTCTTCGATTAAGTCACCGCCGTTTAATTCCTCTGCTTCCGGGTCCAAAGTGAAACGATAAATGCCCTTACTTTTTTCCTGTGTATACGTGCCAATATAACCAATCATTTAATATCCTCCTGATTTTAAGTGATTAAATTGTTACATTCATATATACCCTGAATATGAAGTTTGAAAAGGGGTATAGTGAAACTGATATGAATAAGGAGGCGCTGATGTGGAAAATAGGGAACGGATTACGATAGATATTTTGGAATTTCATAAAGATCCTGAGAATGCTTTTAAAACAGCTGAAAACAAGCAAAGTGTTGTACATGTAATTGATGGCGATAACGTTGCGGGCGTTCTGATGAGTAAAGAACAGTACGAATTCGCGCGGGACGAAATCGAAGCGCTGTATGACGTTATAGATGCACTCACGGTCAATGAAGATTTAGCAAACTCGGATGAGAAGACATTTTCTGTTGATGATGAATCGTATGAGAAGATAAAAGAACTGCAGCTGGATGAGGATTGGGAGTAAATATAATAGAACCTTCCTTCTTTTATTGAGAAACAGATTGTAAAAGCAGGGGAAGGCAGTTCGTAGAAAACTGTGAATGAACGAAGGTAAATTGCATTGGATTTGGTGATTGATTCTTTGGATGAATGTTTGATTTCAAGAGAAAGCTCCCCCTAAAGTAGTTTCCTTTTTTAAGTGTCTTCTTTAGAGGGAGCATATTAGTGTGCGTACAAAACACAATTTTTTTTACCTGCCTACTTGACAGGGGGCAGTTCATATAGATTGTTTTTTTATTTAATAATTGGTTTCAGATTCGACCTTTTTGCGACCTTTACTGATCATCCAAAGAGACAGACAGAATACCAGGGCCATACTTAAAACGGTCCAGTTTATTTCTCCATTTTTAAGAAGACTCACCAGGATGATTCCGAGCATGATTCCTGCAGTGAATAATACAGATGAAAACCATGAAGAATCTGGCGGCTGCTGGCTGTCCTGAATGACTTTATCTTTCAGGTCTTCATCGCTTTTAAGAAGTTCATCTACTGTGATTCCGAACAACTCACTAAGATCTAAAATGATTTCGATACTTGGATAATTTTTACCAGTTTCCCATTTGGAAACTGACTGACGACTGACATGAATCTGTTCAGCCAGGTATTCCTGTGACCAATTTCTAAGTTCTCGTTCTTTTTTAAGTTTCTCTCCAAAAATGATGTGAATCAGCACCTTTCTTAATATTTATATTATCAAAGAAGCTGCGGAAATAAAGCGAGAATAAGGTGCATTCGTCTGCAACTATACGTTGCATCGTTGATATGACAGGGTTTGTGATGTATTAGGGGAGCAGTGATAAATTTAAATATTTTTTAAAACATAATGTTTAATATATCATAATTGATATAAAAATTTAGACAACTTATATCAATTATGATATATTGTTTATACTATGAAAAACATAACTATAGAGTTTTTGAACGACACTGATGGTAAACAGCAGGTTATAGATTTAGTGCATGAGATAGCAATGAAGGCGAAATTGGATGAAGATTACACAGAAATGGCTAAAAGAATAGCTCAGGTATTTTATTATTTAAAAAATGCTGGTGTACCTCCAAAGCATCAAAGAACTATCAAAGCTAAATCGAAAGATGGTTTTGAGATTACTCTAAGCGAGATAGTAAAAGAATTAATCTATCATAAGCCTTTATTAGAAGTAAGAGTGAACTGGAGACCTGCAGGAGCATTTAGAGCAATCTTCTTTTATGAGCAAGATGCTAATGGGAACCAGAGTTTATACTTTACTAAGGCTGTTATTAAAGATAATAATCATTCTGAGGCTTTTGAGAGCATTGTGGTCGAAAGTGAAATCATGATGAATGATTTTTATACTAAAAAGGAGTAGATTAGATGTCGAATAAGACATTCACAGATATGATGGATACACTAATGGATGTTCCCGAAGTAAAAGATCACATTAATTCATTGCCTGTACAGCTTGGTTTAAAAGTACTCAAGCAGCGTATGGAGTTAAATTTAACTCAGAATCAAGTTATTAAATTGGCGAAGTATAAGGGAATACAACTTACTCAAGCGCAGTTATCAAGAATAGAAAATGGTGATACAAATACTAGTATTGATGTATATAAAAGAGCGCTTAACGTTTTAGGAGGTTCAATAAAAGTAGATGTAGAATTTGATCATCCACCAACTGAACGTGAGCTTCTCAATATATAATTCCCCGTTTCTTTCATTTTACAACACTAAAACTAAGTGATATAATGTACTTACAAGTAAAGTGCTGAACATGAAACACCGAAACCCCAATCTATTCCAGTAGATTGGGGTTTTTTAATGGTGTATTGGCGGTTGTCCGGCTATTCATCGTCGTTGTTCAGCCAATAAGTGAACAGTGAGACGATCACGCCGACAATTATCGGCGCAAACAGTATTTCCAGTAAAGTGCTTTGCATGATAACACCTCCTTCCATGCTACCGGCACGGAAGTCAGCTGAACAACCTCTATAATTTTACCACAAATCATACCGGTTACATATGTAATATTAGGGCGTATATAGAGCTTAATATTAATTGGCTTCAATATTCAGATAATTTAGTTTGATAAAAATATGAAATCAATTGCAAGTCATATAATATGTGTGTCTAACGTAATTTGGAGAAAAACTGTAAAATTCAGGCTTATATAAGCATCATCAGGAACTGATCCAGCATGTATTGAAATTCAGCTGAAATATACGTAAAAACGTAATTTTAACGTTAAATACGTGAATATCTGAATAAATCTATATATAAGCTGAAATCCTATAAACGTTAAAATCAGCTGAATCTAAGGATGATTTTAAGAACTTAACTGAAGGATTATACGTTGAGAAACATTAACTGAGCTTAAAATGAGTCAGCTGGATGACAGATTGAGCTGCACAGAGACAGACGAATGAGAATCTGCAGCGTGTGAATTGCAAACTGAGACAAATACATAGAA
>JBQDHL010000062.1:0-9264 GCA_052093725.1 Jeotgalicoccus sp.
AAATGTTTAAAAGACCGGTATTTAATAATACATTACTTAATTGGTATCAGGCAAATAAAAGAGAACTGCCGTGGCGTGAGACTTCAGATCCCTTTAAAATATGGCTCAGCGAAGTCATGCTTCAGCAAACTCAGGTCATTACTGTTATACCCTATTTTGAGAAATTTATAACAAAATACGAGGACCTGGATGCTCTCGCAGACGCAGATGAACAGGCTCTGTTAAAAGATTGGGAAGGGCTCGGCTATTACAATAGAATCCGCAATTTTCAGCATGCAGTAAAAGAAGTACAGGAGAAATATGATTCAAAAGTTCCGGACCGTCCGGAAGAATTTTTTAAGCTGAAAGGGGTCGGTCCATATATCGGCGGCGCAGTACAGAGTATCGCATTTAACAATCAGCTTGCTGCTGTCGACGGTAACGTGCTCCGTGTAATGTCGAGGTTGAACCGCGACGGCAGGGATATGACTAAAGCAAGTGTGCAGAAAGATGTAAAACATTTTATCGAAACAGATATGCCACTTGAAGCGGGGGATTTTAACCAGGCTTTAATGGAACTTGGAGCGACAATCTGTACGCCGCGTACACCGAAATGTGTCATCTGTCCGGTTAAGGAACATTGCGAGGCATTGAAAGCAAATGAAGTAATGCAGTACCCGCTGAAAAAGAAACAGAAAGCGAAACAGGAATATTTTTATAACGTCTATTTTATTATGAACGATAAAGATGAAATACTTCTTATTAAGCAGGAGGATGACTTATTAAAAGGAATGTATGAGCTGCCGAGATTTGATGTTGATACTTCACTCGAGTCAATTGAAGAGAAATATAATTTGCCGCTCAGTCAGCCTGGGGCACCGATTGGTAATCATAAACACGTGTTTACGCACAAAATATGGTATATGGAAGGCTATATTGTTTATACAGCAAATGAACATGAGAATTTTATTCCGCTTAAAGATGTTAAAAAACTTCCGATGAGTGTAGCGATGCAGAAAATGATTAATTTAATAAATACAGCTTCGGATTCCGAACTGTAAATTTTTAAAACACATGCTGTTATGCTATACTGTTTACGTAAATAATAAAGGTGGTGGCAGTATTATGGTGATGGAATCCATCCCAGAAGAGGGAAGTAAAATGCGGATTCAAAGCTATAAACATGATGGTAAAATCCACCGGGTATGGAGCGAAACAACGATTCTGAAAGGTACGGATCACGTCGTGATTGGTGGTAATAACCGCACGCTTGTTACAGAAAGCGACGGACGAAAATGGGTTACACGTGAACCTGCTATCGTTTATTTCCACAAAGATTTTTGGTTTAATGTCATTTGCATGTTCAGAGATGATGGAGTTTATTATTACTGCAACTTGTCTTCACCATATGCCTGCGATGAAGAAGGAATTAAATATATCGACTACGACCTGGATATAAAAGTATATCCGGACGGCAAGTATCATTTACTGGATGAAGATGAGTATAAAGTACACCGCAGCAAAATGAATTATCCGGAGAGCATCGATAAGATATTAAAACATCAGGTCGATGAACTGCAGCAATGGATTGAACAGAAAAAAGGGCCATTCGCTCCAGATTTTATAAAGGTATGGCACCATCGTTTTAATAATGAACTTTAACCAATCGGCGAAACGTTGATTGGTTTTACTAATTTTTTGGAGGAACATAAATGATCAGACGTTATATGCAATTTGTTAAGCCTTATTACGGTATTATCGGTTTAACAATTTTGATTGGCATACTTAAATTCGGTATTCCACTTCTTATTCCGTTACTCGTTGCTTACGCTATAGACGGAATCATACTTGCTGACGGACTGGCATACGAAGAGCGCATAAGAATGCTTGTTGAGGTATTGCTTGTTTTTGCAGTAGTATTCGTAGTTTTAAGACCCCCGGTAGAATTCTTCAGACAATATTTAGCTCAGCGGACAAGTAATAAAATTCTATACGACATCAGAAAGAAATTATATGGGCATCTGCAGATGCTGAGTGCAAAATTCTACTCAAATAATAAAGTGGGGGAAGTTATCTCACGTGTAATTAACGACGTAGAGCAAACTAAAGACTTTATTATGACCGGCTTGATGAATATCTGGCTGGACCTCGTTACTATTATTATTGCTTTGATTATAATGTTTAATTTAAACGTTCAATTAGCTTTCGTTTCAATGTTGATTTTCCCGTTTTATATTTTCGGTGTCTGGTTCTTCTTCGGAAGATTGAGAGCGAAAACGAGAAATCGTTCGCAGGCCCTTGCAGAAGTTCAGGGTTTTCTTCATGAGAGAGTCCAGGGAATTAATGTTGTAAAAAGCTTTGCGATTGAAGACCATGAAGAAGAAAGATTCGATAAAAAGAATAATAATTTCTTAACAAAAGCACTGGACCATTCACGCTGGACAGCATACAGTTTTATGGTCGTTAATACGATTACTGATATCGGTCCGCTGCTTGTAATCGGTTATGGTACTTTCCTTGTGCTGAACGAAAACTTAACAGTCGGTTTGCTTGCGGCATTCGTTGCTTATTTGGAACGGTTATACGGTCCGCTCCGGAGACTCGTCTCTTCATCGACTGCACTGACTCAGAGTATTGCTTCAATGGACAGAGTGTTTGGACTCTTTGATGTGCCTTACGACGTAAAAGATGAAGAGGGTGCTGAGCCGGTTAAAAATGTTAAAGGACATATTGAAATCGACAATGTTTCATTTAAATACGATGAAAAAGATAATGATATTCTGAAAAATATCAACATGGATATTCCGGTAGGACAGACGGTCGCATTTGTCGGAATGAGCGGGGGCGGTAAATCGTCACTCGTGTCGTTAATTCCAAGATTTTATGATGTCACAGCCGGCAGCATTAAAATTGACGGACAGGATATAAGAGATGTTACTGTCCGTTCATTAAGAGATAACCTCGGAATCGTGATGCAGGATAATATTCTTTTCTCGGATTCTATAAGAGAAAATATTCTCCTGGCTAAACCGGAAGCGACAGAAGAAGAAGTGCTTCTCGCTGCACAGCGTGCAAATGCACACGAATTTATAATGAATTTAGAAGAAGGCTATGAAACGATGGTCGGTGAACGCGGTGTGAAATTGTCCGGAGGACAGAAGCAGCGTATTGCAATCGCACGTGTATTCCTGAAAAACCCGCCAATTCTAATTCTTGATGAAGCGACAAGTGCACTAGATCTTGAAAGTGAAAGCATTATTCAGGATACTTTAGATAAGCTTTCATCTGACAGAACGACACTGGTTGTTGCTCACAGACTGTCAACTGTCACTCATGCTGACAAAATTGTGGTTATTGAGAATGGCCAGATTTCGGAAATGGGTACACATACAGAACTGATGTCTAGAAATGGCGCTTATAAAAACCTGTATGATATTCAAGGTTTATAAAGGACTGAGTTTTAAATGGACTACTTAGATATAGATTTCTTAAGCGATGATACTCTAAAAGCTGCAAAAAAGCTGCTCGGTACCGAAGTTGTCACTGAGGTAGACGGCCAAATAACGAGTGGTTATATTACAGAAGTAGAAGCGTATCTTGGTTTAAACGATAGAGCAGCGCATACTTTTAACGGTAAGATAACGAAAAAGAATGCTATGATGTTTGAGCCTTACGGTCATATATATGTATATACAATGCACGGACACAACTGTATGAACTTTGTAACGACCGCAGATCGACCGGAAGGAATTCTGATTCGGGGAATTGAGCCTCATCAGGGCATCGAAGTCATGAAAAACAGGCGCGGCAAAGATACGGATTTAACGACTGGGCCTGGTAAACTGACTAAAGCCCTTGGTATCACGAGAGCTGAACATAATGGTACGAAGATAAACGGAGATATCCTCCATGTACTGACAGGGAAAAAGCCTGCAGCCATCGAAGAAACTAAACGGATTGGCATTAACAATAAAGAAGAAGCAGTCGACTACTTATACCGATTTATCGTTAAAGGGAATCCTCATATAAGTAAGTTTAAAGGAAAAGCTGATATTAATAATGGATGGCAATAAAAAAACTGCGGGGAAGTTCCCCGCAGTTTTTTTATATATCCAGAGTTTCATCTTGTATATCAATTTTATTTTTCTCGATATGATAGCTGAAGAAACTGTTAGCCAGTCTATCGACACGGTCAACCGAACGTGAGTATTCATGCAGTGATGTAATAATTTCCAGTGTGTTTTCAAATTGGAGTTTATCGTCATCATCAGTAAGCTGCGAGTACTCTTTAAGAAAATGTTCCATTAAACTTATTTCATAATAATGGGAACCATCAACATAAAGTTCTGACGTTTCAGGCTTGATTTTCTCGGTGAATTTCATAAACACCTGTTCGTGATAAGCCATCATTTCGTCCATTTCAATACGGATATGATATTTTAAATCATCAGGCAGATGATTGTAATCATTTTCGTAACGATTGATACGTTTAAGCAGATTGTATGCCTGTCTCGTCGAAGCGATTAAATGCTTGAACAGTACTTTACGTCTGTGATCGCCGAACCGCTGTTTTTTAAACAAGTTGCGTTCTTCTTTATACCATGAATACATAGTTTCCAGTTTTGCGACACGTTTTTGCAGCTGCTCAAGATCTTTTTTAACATTCTGAGATTCAGTGACTGCATTCAGTTCGAGACGCATCCACTTAAAAATGTCATTCGCGATATTAAAACAGTTGTGATACATTTTCGTTTCATAACGCGGTGGAATAAAGATCAGGTTGACCAGCAGTGAAACAAGCACACCAATCATCACAAGCGAGAAGCGCGTGCCTGCAACAATAAGGAAATCAGTTGTTGTGCCGAGGTCAGCGCCGAAAGGAACATCCATAATTGCAACGACGGTAATGACTGCCAGTGTAGACACACTTTGTAATTTAAAGAATAAAAGCATCGCGAGTACTAATATTACAGTCAATCCGATAATCAGCACGTTGCTCCCAAAGAGCAGCACCATAACAATAGCTGACAGTGCCCCGATTGTATTACCTCTGAATTGGTTCCAAGTTGTTTCAAGAGAACGGTATACATTAGGCTGCAATGCATTGACCGCAGCAATTCCGGCGATAAGCGCCGGTGTTAAGCCAATTTGATTTGTAATTAAGAAAGTTAAAACAACGGCTATCCCCGTTTTTAATACTCTAGCACCAAAACGCATGGCACCAACTCCTAAAGGTCATTTTTGAACACATCTTCAACTATGGCAAGTGTATCATCAATATCTTTATCTGTATGTTCCGTCGTTAGGAACCACGCTTCGTATTTCGAAGGTGCGATATTGATACCGCGGCTGATAAGTCCTCTGAAGAACTTAGCGAACACTTCTCCGTCACTTCTTTCAGCCTGTTTGTAATTTTTAACTTCTTCATCAGTAAAGTAAATTGTCAGTGCACCGACTAAACGGTTAATGTTAGCAGTGACGTTATATTTTTTAATGAGATCGTTAAGTCCTGTTTCAAGTTTTTCACCAAGTCTGTCGAGTTCATCATAGACACCGGGCTGCTCGAGTACTTCGAGACATGCGATACCTGCAGCCATCGACAGCGGATTTCCTGCCATTGTTCCAGCCTGGTATGCAGCACCGAGCGGGGCAACACTTTCCATAATGTCGAGTTTGCCACCGTAAGCTCCGATTGGTGTACCGCCTCCAATAATTTTGCCCATGGCAGTTAAATCTGGAGTTACTCCTACAATATCAGTAGCTGAACCGTAACCGAAACGGAATGCTGTGATGACTTCATCGTAAATAACCAGCGAACCATTTTCGTGTGAGATATCGTTAACCGCTTGTAAAAACCCTTCTTCAGCTTCGACGATACCGAAGTTGCCGACGATAGGTTCAACGAGTACTGCTGCAATTTCGTCGCCGAAATGGCTAATTGCAGTTTTAAAATCTTCAATGTTATTGAAAGGAACTGTAATTACATCCTGTGCAACACTTTTAGGTACGCCGGCAGAGTCCGGTGTGCCCAGCTGTGAAGGGCCGCTGCCGGCTGCAACAAGAACTAAATCGGAATGACCATGGTAACATCCTTCAAACTTGATTACTTTATTGCGACCTGTATAAGCGCGGGCTACACGGATAGTCGTCATTACAGCTTCTGTTCCTGAGTTCACGAAACGTACACGTTCCAATGAAGGTATTGCATTACGCAGTTTTGTTGCGAAGTCTATCTCAAGCTGAGTCGATGTTCCGTAAAGTATACCTTTGCTTGACTGCTCAGTAATCGCTTCATGAATTCTCGGATGTGCATGTCCTGTAATAATCGGACCGTACGCCGCGAGATAGTCGATATATTTGTTGCCGTCGACATCGAAGAAGTATGCACCTTCTGCTCTTTCCATAACCAGCGGTGCACCGCCGCCTACAGCTTTGTAAGATCGTGATGGTGAATTGACGCCACCTAAAATGACATCTTCAGCATCGATTTGCAATTTCTTTGAATTCGTATGATTATACATAATTTCATCCTTACTTTTCTTCAGTTTTATTCATTCAATATAATACCATACATTGGGTAATTATTTAAGGAACTAGAATGGTTTAAAGTATCAGCGAGAAGAGGTACTATAGATGTATAGATTAATTAATGATGAAAAGGATGACTTATAAATGGAGAAATTTCCAAAGTTTGAATTAGAAAACCAAAATGGTGAAATCGTATCTAATGATTCATTAAAGGGACGGACAGTAATTTATTTTTATCCGAAAGATAATACACCAGGATGTACAACACAGGCATGCGACATGAGAGACAGCATGACGGATTTAAATGAACTGGGTGTCACTGTGTATGGTGTAAGCGGGGACAGCAAGAAGAAACATCAGAACTTTATCGAGAAAAACGGCTTAAACTTCGATCTATTAGTCGATGAAGACTTTAAACTGTCTGAGGAACTCGGGGTATACGGACCGAAGAAAGCATTTGGTAAAGAATTTGATGGTATTACACGTACAACATTTGTACTTGATGCGGACTCAAACATCCTGAAACGTTTCGAAAAAGTTAAAGCATCGGCGCATGCTGATGAGCTGAAAGATTTTCTTAAAGAGGGGTAGACATCATGAATATTACTTCAACGGTTAAATTAAAAGATGAAATGATTGAAACAATAAACAGTGAATATAACTACTTATATGTAGAAAAAGAAAATATGACCGATGAAATCAAAGCGGAAACTGAAATTTTCGTTACATACGGCGGTGATTTAACTGACGGTGAAGCGGAGCAGTTTAAAAACTTGAAGTGGGTGCACGTGATGAGTGCAGGCATCGATGAGATTCCGAAAGGAATTTTTGAAAAAGCGCTCGTTACAAACTCAACAGGTATTCATAAAATACCGATGACTGAGTATGCTGTTGGTATATTGATGCAGTATTATAAGAAGTTCACAAAACTGCATGAAGCACAGAAGAATAACGAGTGGATCAGTTATTCGCGTTCAGAGGAATTATACGGCAAAGAAGCCCACATTCTCGGAACAGGAAGTATCGGCAGTCATCTTGCCAAATCATTGCAGGTATTCGGAGTGCGCACGGTCGGTTATAATACTAACGGCCGTTTAATAGAAGGTTTTGATCAGACTCATGCAATCAGTGAGCTGAATGCACAAATCAGCAGTGCGGATATTCTGGTGAATATTCTACCGAGTACTAAGGAAACAACTAACTTCCTGCAGACAGATACATTTAAAGCGATGAAAGATGATGCGGTATTTTTAAATATCGGACGCGGAACAGTAATGAAGGATGACGTGCTGATTGAAGTACTCGAACAGAAGTACATCGCGCATATTTTGTCAGATGTATTTAACACAGAGCCGTTGCCGGCAGACAGTCCGTTATACAGCTTCGACAATCTGACAATCACACCGCATTGTTCAGCGAAGACACGTATGTATACTTTCAGAGCTTTTGACATCTTCATGTATAATCTTCAGCGCATGAATGACGAGTCATCAATGAAAAATGTTATCGATTATAATAAAGGTTATTAATAATAGTTTGACAATGATTTTATATTCAAAGTACAATGTATATATTAGGTATATATAAATAGAAGGAAGGATCAGTCATATGAAGATGATAGATACTCATCATGACCATTTCGCAGAGTCACTTGAGGCGCTCAAGAAAACAGGTGTGAGAATCACACCTCAAAGAAAAGCAGTCCTCAATTATCTGGTTGATAGTGAAGTGCATCCGACTGCCGATGATATATTTCAAGCACTGTCGAGCGACTTTCCAAATATGAGCGTCGCAACAGTATATAATAACTTAAAATTATTTAAACAGACGGGACTGGTTAAAGAACTGACTTACGGTGATTCATCAAGCCGTTTTGATTTTAACTCAGTACCTCATTATCATATCATCTGCAGCGAATGCGGGAAGATTACAGATTTTCAATATCCAGCATTAGAAGAAGTAGAGCATCTTGCAGGTTTAGTTACGGACTATGACGTCAGTCATCACCGTTTGGAAATCTATGGTGTTTGTCCTGAATGCAGCGAATCGGAAAAATCCGACAGCTAAAACCAGTTCCTTCTATATAAAGGATATAAATAGAACGTCAGCAAAAAGTCCCGATGCGAAATCGCATCGGGACTTTTTGTTTAATCTTTACTGTTTTCTTGTTCGCGTATTTCTTCAATCTTCTTCTCTCTCCGGTGCTTAACATTATAATCAGTCGTGAATTCTTCACCTTCAAGTTCCTGATCTAAAGTTAAAGGCTCTTTACAATGCTGGCAGTAATCGACTCTGCCGAGTATTTTCGTATGACGTTCGCAGTTCGGACATTGAACAGTAACTGTACGTGCACTGATTAGACCGACCCAGAAATAGATAACGAAGCTCAGCAGGATAGGAATTGTTCCTAATACTAGGAATATCAGCATTGCCCACGGAGTCTCTCTAAAGAATATACCTAGGTACATCACAGCCATACCTATGAATATCATAGCAAGAGCCCAGCCGCGTATACGCATTATTTTATTACCTGGTTTTTTCATTTATGTCACCTCTAAAATTATTCTATACTTTCTTTTACTTATATGATAGTATATATCAAGTATTCGTTTTACATATTTAACACCTCGTTACGAAGTTGTAACATTTCTAAATAAGATGTTAAATCAATTTAGAAAAGGGTGTTGACGAAACGAAGTATACTTGGTAAGATATAGAAGTTGTCAAAAGACGACACAACAAAAACTTAACAGACTT
>JBQDHL010000063.1:0-9013 GCA_052093725.1 Jeotgalicoccus sp.
TCGATAGAAGCAGTGTAACAAAACTTTAAATTTAAACAAAGTAAAAACCTAGGGTGGACGGACCAGTCCATATCGATTGGCCATTTTTTACTATTGAAGTCAAGCTATAATAATTTCATATTGAAGTAATTAATATTTTCTGAATATTAATTTTAAGGAAATAGCCATAAACATTGTTAGAACAATGGTATCAGCACTTATAGACTAATTAATAGTAGTTGGTACTATTAGTAAGTATGAAATTATACATTATATAATTTTCAATAATAATGAAATGAAACCGTTTACAATTTAAAAGCATGGTGGTACATTTGAGCAAGTGAAGGGGATAAATTAAGAAAGGGTTATATGTGAAAGAATAACTGAATATAACTATGTCGGGAGAATAGAATATGGAGATTATTTCATATAATGATTTAAAAAATATTGTTAAAAGCGGGGATGTCATTTCAATAGCTGCTTTGTCAACAGGAAACTTACCGATGGAAGTGTTGAAATATCTGGCAGAGCAGTATGACGAAGATGGTAAAACTGACAATTTAACTTTTATTGTTTCGAACGATATCAGCGATTTTGATGATGGTTTTGACCTTGATTCATTCGTCTCGCGCGGTATGATGAAAAGAATTATCGCAAGCCTCGTAATTGCTTCTCCAGTAACGGTTGAAGCGATTAAAAACAACGAGATTGAAGCATATTTTCTGTCGCAGGGTGTTATCGCAACTTCTTACCGCGAACAAGCTTCTTCCTCACCAGGGATGATTACTAAAATCGGTTTAAATACAGTTGTGGATCCAAGGATGTCAGGTGGGAAAATGAATGATGCGACTCGTGATGATTTAGTCTCTT
This sequence comes from Jeotgalicoccus sp., assembly GCA_052093725.1. Lineage (GTDB taxonomy): Bacteria > Bacillota > Bacilli > Staphylococcales > Salinicoccaceae > Jeotgalicoccus. Next base: position 850 of record JBQDHL010000063.1, read on the forward strand.
TAATGGAGATTAATAATGAGGAGTACCTGCATTATGACTTCCCGAAGATCGATGTTGCTCTGTTAAGAGGGACATATGCCGATGAGAATGGAAATATCTTTATGGACCATGAGTCTCATCTTGGTGAAGGTTTCAGTGCAGCTTCTGCAGCAAGGCAAAATGATGGCAAAGTAATCGTTCAGGTGAAAGAGGTAATTGAAAAAGGAAGTTTTAATCCGCGTGATGTATTTATACCTTCGGAGCTTGTGGACTATGTTGTCGTAAACAAAAACCAAAAATATCATAAGCAGGTGATGCAGACATACTACGATCCCGCTTTATCCGGCCATCACAGAATTACACAGAGTAAGGAGAAGTTTTTAGAGTTTGGTTCCAGAAAAATCATATTACGGCGCTCTGCACAGTTTTTAAAACCTGGTCATGCTGTAAGTATCGGCTACGGAATTAATAATGAGTTATCCAATGTACTGCGTGAAGAGAGTGCAGATTCACTGGTCAAATTGAATATCGATACCGGTATATTTGGGGGAATGATCGGCAGCGGTAATCACTTTGGCATGAATTACAATCTCGATGCGAGAATACGTCACGATATGACATGGGACTTTATCTTTAACGGGGGACTCGATATTGCATTTTTAAGTTTCGCTGAAATTGACAGCTCAGGCAACGTCAATGTTTCTAAATTTGGAGACAGAATGAACGGCAGCGGTGGTTTTATCGATATCAGCCAGACAGTTAAAACATTAATTTTTTCAGGAACGATGGTCGTGGGGAGCAAATCGCACTGTGAAGATAATGAACTGATAATCGACTCAGAAGGACATTCCAAAAAGTTTATCAACAGAGTTCAGAGCATGGATTTCAATGCCGGCTATTCAAAAGAGCTTGGCCAGGACGTATATTACGTTACTGAACGTGCAGTGTTTCAGCTGACTGAAGAAGGAATGGAACTGATTGAAATTGCTCCGGGACTTGATCTCGTGAAAGATATCTTATCGCAAATGGACTTTAAACCTTTAATATCGAAAGATTTAAAAGTAATCAACAGCGAACTGTATAAGGAAACATGGGGGAAATTAGCGAAGTCAATTAAAAATAATCATTAACAAAGGGGAAGATGTAAATGAATTATGATTGGATTAAAACAAGATCGGACTATGATGAAGTTAAAGCGGCAATTATTGACCCTGCGAAGGGGACGGAGTGGTCCTATCAGGACTTGAATGCACGTGCAGAAAACCTGGCAAATTACATGCAGGAACAGGGTGTTAAACGCGGAGATGTTGTAGGTATTTTTGCGCCGAATGATGTGGCAGTCTTTGACCTTTTATTCGCTTCATTTAAGATGGGTGCTGTCTACCTTCCCATTAACTGGCGCTTAAAACCGAAAGAAATTCAGAATATCATTGCAGATTCCGGAGTGAAAATGATTTTCTACTCACTGCGCCATAAAGAAAGCTTAACGGGCACACCTGAAGAGCTGCTACACATGGATATTGATTCACCGGAGTACGATGAAATATGTAATCCGGCTCAGCACCGTCCATTTGAAACGGTTGATGTAGAAAGTAAAGATCTTGCTTCACTGATGTACACGAGCGGCACAACGGGAATGCCGAAAGGGGTAATGTTTACGTACGAATCGTTTGTTGCGAACATTATTAGCGCAGCTCTGACGTATAAAGTTACGGGAGATCAGACAACGATTATTTCAACACCGACATTCCATGTTCTTGGATTGAATGATACGGCACTGCCTTTAATTATGGCAGGAGGAACGCTCGTACTTCACCGTTACTTTGACGGTGCAGAGCTGAACGATCTGATGAGTAAATTTAAACCGGATTACCTGATTATGATTCCGACAATGTATTACGGAATGCTGATTGCTGATAACTTTGATATTAAAAACTTTGAAAATATTAAGTATCTGATTCAGGGTGGTTCATCACCGCTGCCTGCTGTACAGAAAAAATTCGAAAGTATGGGACATACGCTGATTAACGGATATGGTCTAACAGAAGCACCGCTTACTATGGTAAATACGCCTCATAATTCAAAAGTTAAACCGATGAGTATCGGTAAATCGATTATGTATGTTGAAAGCAAGCTGCTTGACGACGACGGGAATGAAGTTGAAGTTGGTGAAATCGGTGAGTTAGCAGTTAAAGGGACAAATGTTACACCGGGCTATTGGAATAAACCGGAAGAGACAGAAAAAGTATTTAAGAACGGCTACTTCCTGACCGGAGACCTTGCTAAAAAGGATGAGGATGGAGATATCTTTATCGTTGACCGCAAGAAAGAACTGATTATTACCGGCGGTGAAAACGTTCTGCCTTCAGAAGTTGAAGCGGCGCTGTCTGAACATCCGATGGTCCGAACTGCAATTGTAGTCGGCTATGACAGTCCTGAGTACGGAGAGTCAGTTTCTGCAGCGATTGTGCTGGCAGAAGAAACTGAGAACTTCGAAGAAATCCTCGATAAGCACGTTAGAGAGCGCATTGCAGGTTACAAGATTCCAAGACTTTATATGGAAGTGAAAGAAATTCCATTAAACTCGACAGCTAAACCGGATAAATTGGAAATCCAGCGTTTAATGAACGAAAAGGCAAAAGAAAACGGCGTGTCTTAAAAATTTTAACTTAAAATGAAAGCGTTATTATATAAAGCGGAGGGAAACACTATGACAGAAAAAGATCAGATACTGAAAGAACTATATCCTGAGGATATTTTAAATAATGCTAAGGAACTGACTGAAGGGGAAGTGAAATTTCTAAAACAACTGGACGACCTCCTTGAATCCAAATACCGCGATTCAATTAACGAGCACTGGGCAAACGCAACAGTACCCGAAGAATTCTTCGATGATATGGGGAAACTGAACTACTTCAGAAACCCATTACTATTTGAAGGCCGTGAAGGGGCTAGAATGCCGAGTCAGCTGTTCCAGTTCTTTATGTCATATACAATTGCACGTTTTGACGTATCACTAGTAACATTGCTTGGTGTACACCAAGGTCTTGGACACAACGCCTTTCTGTTCGGCGGTTCAAAGGAACAGGTTGCACATTACGTTCCAAAACTTCAGTCGCATGAACTTAGAACGTGTTTTGCACTGACTGAGCCGGATCACGGTTCAGACGTTGCAGGCGGTCTTGAAACGACTGCTAAGTTCGACGGTGAAAACTGGATTATTAATGGTGCAAAAAAATGGATTGGCGGCGCAAATGTTTCTGACGTAATTCCTCTGTTTGCAGTAGACGTAGACACAGGAAAGCCGAAAGGATTTATAATCCGTCCTGAACAGGAAGGCGTCGATATCGATATAATTCAAAATAAAATTGCCTTAAGAATTATTCCGAACACAAATATTCGTTTAGATAATGTAGTTGTGAAAGAAGAAGAGAGACTGCAGAACATTAACAGCTTTAAAGATATTGCTAAGATTCTTTATTCTACTCGTGCAGGTGTTTCGTACATGGCAACAGGTGCGATGGCAGGTGCACTGCGTGCAACGCTTGATTACGTTACACAGCGCAAGCAGTTCGGTAAAGAAATCAGCAAGTATCAGCTGATTCAGGAAAAACTTGCGATGATGCAAGGGAACCTGTCACACGCAATTTCAATGTCGGCTCAACTTGCACGTATGCAGGAAAACGGCGAGTACGACGAAGTCGCAACATCAACGGCGAAAATGATGAATGCATTAAGATTGCGCGAGACGGTAGCAATGGGACGTGGAATTCATGGCGGTAACGGTATTCTTGCGGAATATGATATTGCGAGATTCTTCTCCGATGCTGAGGCTGTATACACTTACGAAGGCACGCACGAAATAAATGCACTGGTAATCGGCAGAGCATTAACAGGCGATTCAGCATTTATTTAAAGACTGGTGTCCGAGAAGTATAAAGATAAAATAATTTGGAGGGTTTTTCATGACGATAAGAAAAGCGACAGTGCTTGGCGCAGGAGTAATGGGCAGTCAAATTGCAGCCCTGCTCGTTAATGCAGGTTTAAAAGTGAAATTACTCGATATAGTAATTGATGAAAAAGATCCAAATAAAATTTCGAGAAAATCTTACGAGATGATTACGGATAAAAAACGTTCGCAACTGTTTGATTTAAATTTTTCTCCGAACTTAACATACGGAAACTTCGATGAAGATCTTCAGGGTGAAGATGACTCTGATATTTATATCGAAGCGGTTAAGGAAGAATTGGAGATTAAGCATAGTGTCTGGAATAAAGTAAAGGCTGTGGCTAAAGACAATGCTTTATTCGCGACTAATACATCGGGGATTCCTATTGAGTATATTGCTAAAGTTTTCAACGAAGAAGAGCGTAAAAGATTTTTCGGTATGCACTTCTTCAATCCGCCGCGTATTATGAAGCTGGTTGAAATTATTCCGCTTAAAGATACGGCTGAAGAGTCGGTCAAAGCGGCACAGGAATTTGCAGAAGGTAAACTTGGAAAAGGTGTAGTAGTTGCGAATGACGTACCTGGATTTGTTGCTAACCGTGTCGGTACACAAACGATGAACGATATTATGTACCGTGCAGAAAAACAAGGAATATCGATTTCCGACACTGATGCATTAACAGGGCGAAGCATCGGGCGTCCAAGTACCGGAACTTACGGCTTGAGCGACCTGGTCGGTATTGATATTGCAGTGACTGTAACTAAAGGAATGCAGCAGGTTCCGGGTGAAGAGAAGTTCTTCAACAGTACAAACATAGCTGAAAAACTTGTTGATGCTGGGGCTCTTGGCAGAAAAACTAAGCAGGGATTCTATAAAAAAGAGAAAAATAAGATTCTCGTATTTAATCCTGACAGCAATGAATATGTTGAGCAGTCAAAACCGGAGTTTCCGATACTCGGTAAGTTCAGCAAAGATTTAACAGAAAATATGGATATTATTTTCAACGCTGATGACGAGGCTGGATTATTCATGTGGGAAACAATGAGAAACAATTTCTACTATTCAGCATTAAACGTGCCTAAAGCGGCATCGGACTATAAGGACATAGACCGTGCGCTTGTCTGGGGCTTCAACTGGAAACAAGGGCCGTTCCAGCTGTGGGATATTATGGGATTCAGCCGAGTTAAAGACCGTATGAAAGAAGAACTTGGTGAACTGCCTGAATGGATTGAAAAACGTAATGAGCCTTTTTATGAAGAAGGTGAATCGATTGAGCGTGTGACACCGGTAAGTAAACTAATCGACAGTGAAATATGGAACCGTGAAGACTCAAATCTATCGGTCGTTAATACAGATCAGCTGCTGTTAAAACTGCAAAGCAAAAATAATATAATTTCCGATGGATTTTCAAAAGATTTAGTTGAAGCTGTCGATTTGCTGGAGGCTGAAGATTTTTCAAGTATGGTTTTGTATGCTGACGGCAGAAACTTCAGTGTCGGTGCAAACCTGTATATGATGAAAAAATCTCACGAAATGAAAAAAGTCGAAGAATTAGTCGGTCCGGCGATTGATCAGCTGCACAACAGTTTCAACCGGATGAAGTATTCACTTAAACCGATAGTAACAGCAGTTCAGGGCAAAGCGCTCGGCGGGGGTTGTGAGTTAGTACTCCACTCACCATATGTCGTAGCCGCAAGTGAAACGTATATCGGTATGGTTGAAGCGGGTGTCGGACTCTTGCCAAGCGGCGGGGGACTTGCTGAAATGTCGGACCGTATACTAAGCACAAATCATAAGCACGATGATAAACAGCAGTCGATGTCTGAAGTACTGACAAATATCGGTATGGCAAAAGTATCGACAAACGCTTATGAAGCGAAGAGGTATGGCTATTTAAGAGATACTGACTCCATAATTCTGAACGTGGAACAGCGTGTTGAAGCTGCTTTAAATAAAGCACGTCTGGAATCGGAAATGAACTACATTCCTAAACCTAAGGCCAAGTACATTGCTCTCGGCAGTGACTTTAAAGCACTTGCGGAAGGAATGCTTGATGCTCAGCGTCTTGGTAACTTTATCAGTGATCACGATTACGAAATTACATTGAAAATTGCAGAAGTATTATCGGGCGGGGATATACCGCGCAACACGTATGTTAATCAGCGATACTTGCAGAAACTCGAAAGAGAGCGATTTTTAGATCTTCTGCAGAATGAGAAAACTTATGCACGTATCAGTCATATGCTTGAAACGGGCAAACCGCTCCGTAATTAGTAAAACGTACGAACAGAGAAAGGATGAAGTTAAATGCAGGATGCATATATAGTAGCTTACGGACGTTCAGCTGCCGGGAGAGCAAAAGGCGGCGCAATGTTCCACGACAGACCGGATGAGGTCGCAGCACAAGTCTTAAAGGGTGTATTAGGACGTGTTGACGGCAAGTTCAGCCTGGATATGGTTGAGGATGTTATTGTCGGCAACTCATTTCCGGAAGGATTGCAAGGTCAGAATATCGCACGTTCAATTGCGCTGCTTGCAGGAATGCCGAATGAAGTACCTGGACAGACGGTGAACCGTTATTGTTCATCCGGTTTGCAGACGATTGCCATCGCCGCGAACCAGATTATGGCAGAGCAGGCTGATGTACTGGTAGCCGGCGGTGTCGAACTGATGAGTGCCGTTCCGATGGGCGGTAACGAACCGACGAACAGCCCGGTACTGCAGGATAAAGACTCAGGAGTATCATATCCAATGGGACTGACAGCAGAAATGGTTGCTGAAGAGTTTGAAGTAACGAGAGAAGATCAGGATGCTTATGCAGTACAAAGTCATCAGCGCGCGAAAGCAGCACTTGATGCCGGCAGATTTGAAGATGAAATTATTCCTGTCGAAGTTAATAAAGTGTCTTATAACGAAGAAGGACCGGTTGTAACGAAAGGCGAATTTAAAATTGACGAACACATTCGTCCGGATACGACTATGGAAGGCCTTGCGAAACTTAGAACTGTATTTAAAGCAGATGGCACAGTAACTGCAGGTACTTCGGCACCGCTGACAGACGGTGCAGGATTTGTTGTAATGATGTCCGGTGATAAGGTAAAAGAACTTGGTGTCACTCCAATCGCAAGATTTGTCGGTTTTAAAGCAGTTGGTGTTGATCCGAAAATTATGGGAATCGGCCCGGCATACGCAATACCGGAAGTGCTGGAACAGGCAGGATTATCAGTAGGCGATATGGACTTAATTGAATTGAATGAAGCATTCGCTTCACAGACAGTCGCGTCGATTAGAAAAGCGGGACTTGATATTGAGAAAACGAATGTGAACGGCGGAGCAATATCACTTGGCCATCCACTCGGAGCATCAGGTGCAATGTTGACAGCAAGACTGCTTGCTGAAATGAAGCGCAGACCGGAATCGAAATACGGTATGGTAACAATGTGTATCGGTGTAGGTATGGGTGCGGCAGGAATATTTGAATACGTAAGATAATTAGAATTAAGTAAAGTAAAATAATTATTAATATCAACTCCCTATCAAATCATTTTTGATAGGGAGTTGATATATTTTATAAACTAAAAATTTCGAGGGACTATATAATCTATTGTTTTATGTAAACTGTACAATACATATATCTATATGAATTAACTTATTCGAATGCTGTCACTAAATTAACTTAAACTATACAGTCGTGCATAAACCTGTCTGATAAAATGATTGCATACATAATTTTGGGAGGCTTGTTTTATGAAGAAATTGCTTTTACTGTCAACGCTGATTTTGGCACTTGCTGCATGCGGCAATGGAACTGAAGAAGCACAAAGCGAAGAAACGCACGAACCGGCTGAGGAGAACGCCGAGCACCATCATGAGCATGTACTGGATATTAATCTGACTGTCGATAACGAAGCAGAACCTTCCGTGGTCAGTGTTGAACTTCTGAAGGAAGATGAAGCATACGAAGCGGACCGCGTCCGTTTTGAAGTGCAAGAACCTGAAACAGAAGAAATTACATGGCTGAACGCTGAACATCAAGGTGACGGAGTATATACTGCTGAAACAACAGAAGTTGAACCTGGAGAATACAGTATTACAGCTCACATCAATGGTCCTGAAGAACTGCATGAACATACAGATGATATTTTTGAAATAGAATAACATAAGAAAACCCTTCTCTAAATGAACTGCTCCCTGTCAAGTAGACAGGTAAAAAAACAAAATAGTATTTTGGTCGC
>JBQDHL010000064.1:0-9002 GCA_052093725.1 Jeotgalicoccus sp.
CGCTGAAGATTATTTAGTCTTCAGCGGTTTTTTTATCTTATAAATTATTTAAAAAACAAAAAAAGTAGCACATCTTCTATAATGTGCTACTCAAACAAAGGGGATGGGAGAAATTTCTCACTGTTAACAAAGGGGTATGTTTCAGTGATAAAATTTTCATGAGTTAAATATAGCACGGTAATAAGGCTCAAGCAACACTTTGAACAGTTTTTCACATTATTGTCATAATGTAAACGAATTCACTTACTTATTTTTCTAAATCAGTAAGTAATTCTTCAAATTGAGTCAATTGTGCTTCAAAAACTTCCAGTGCATTTTCAATTGGTTCGCTCGTTGTCATGTCGACACCGGCATTTTTTAATATCTCAATCGGGTAATTTGATGATCCTTTTTTCAGGAATTCATTGATGTAGCGCTGAGCTGTCTGTTCGCCTTCTTCCAGTACTTGTTTAGACAGACTTGCTGCAGCTGCGTAGCCCGTAGCATATTGGTAAACGTAATAATTCATATAGAAGTGAGGTATTCTTGCCCACTCTACTTCAATGGCTTCATCGTAATTTACTACATCACCAAAGTATTTTTTATTCAGTTCACCGTAAACTTCGCTTAACTTCCCGGCAGTCAATGGTTCTCCCGATTCCTTCATTACATGAATCGCATGTTCAAATTCTGCAAACATCGTCTGACGGAAGACAGTGCCTCTGAATCCTTCCAGTTGTTCATTCAGTAGATAGAGCTGCTGCTTTTTATCGTCTAGTTTCTTGAACATATAATCTGCAAGGAGCGCCTCATTGAAAGTACTGGCAACTTCAGCGACAAATATAGAATAGCCGCTCGTATTTGCTGGCTGGTTCTGACGTGAATAATAGCTGTGTACAGAATGTCCGAATTCGTGTGCCAGTGTGAACAGATTATTTACATTGTCCTGCCAGTTCATCAGAATATAAGGGTTTGTTCCGTATGTGCCTGATGAATATGCACCTGTGCGCTTGCCTTTGTTTTCATAGACGTCTACCCAGCGATTTTCCAATCCTTCTTTAACGATATTTACATACTCTTCGCCTAACGGCTGAAGTGCATTAACAAGCCATTCTTTAGCATTGTCATAAGTCATATCGAAATCTGTATCTTCAACGAGTGGCACGTACATATCGTACATTTTCAGCTCATCAACGCCTAAAAACTTCTTACGCAGTTCCGTATAACGATGCAGCAGGTGCATGTTGTCGTTAACTGTATTGACTAAGTTGTCATACACCGATTCAGGAATGTGATTATTTGATAATGCCTGATGACGGCTCGACTCGTAGCCTCTGACATCCGCACTGAAAGCGTGTGTATTAACGACACCTGCCAGTGTTTGGCTCAGTGTATTTTTAAACTGATTGTATTCACCGTATAAATTATTATAAGCAGATTCGCGTAATGTTCTATCTGACGATTTCAGCATTTCAACATAGTTTCCCTGAGTCAGCTCATGTTCTTTTCCTTCTGAATCTACTGCAGGTTTGAAATCGACATCTGCATTATTAAACATACCGTACACTTGTGACGGCGTGTGCATTATTTCTCCGGCCTGAGCCAGAATCTGTTCTTCTTTGTCGCTTAAGACGTGAGGACGCTGCTTGTTTAATTTTTCCAAATCAAATTCAAATTCCTTAAGACGGTCATCAGCTGCATACTCTTTTAAAGTCTTCTCAGGAATTGCCATAATTGCAGGCACAAGGAAACTCCACGCTGTTGAGTATTTAACTGCGAGAGATCTTGCACGGCTTTCAAGCCCGCTGTAAGTATCGTTCGAAGTATCCTGATCGTGTTTTAAATGAGCATAGACAAATAATTGTCCAAGCTCAATATCTAGTGATCTTTCCAGTTCAAGAGCATCTGCCAGTTTTTCTGCAGAATCAAAACCATCTTTGAATTGTTCATTATCAGCGATTTTGTTTTCCAATTCTTTATATGCTTTATCAAAATCTTCATCACTTTTAAAGATTGTCGTTAAATCCCATGTGTTTTCAAGCTGCTGTTCTTCTCTTTTAATTAATTTCCCCATAAATAAAAACCTCCGTTTGTTAGTAACACAATTTTCTCAATAATTTATTATTAATTCAAGCAATATCTTTCGAAATCCGAAAAACTTTTAAATAAAAAGTTAATAGTGTCTGTACAAGCGTATTTTTATCAGGAATATCTGATATAGATCGTAATTTAATAAAGTGAAAAAACTTATCACGGTCAAAAATACCTAACGATAAATGGTAATAAATATATAATTTCCATTCAATTGGAGAATTTATAATATATCTTTCTTCAAAACTGGAAATATAAAGAAACTTGGGCAGCGTATCCGGTGTCAGACTCAGCTGATACATATATGTCAAAGTCGGGTTAAGCACTGATTTTTGAGCCTTTTCACGCTTGATAATCCGCTTCACTGCACTTCTCGACAGCGTATATGTTTCGTTCCATTCGTCACTGTTTTCATATGTTAATAGCTCATTCAGTTCTACCTGCTCTTTTTTAAATAAAAAGCGGTTTAAGCCGGTAGTGTGGCCGATGTGCCATGCAGTTAAATGAAGCGTATCCGTATTCACCGTGTAAATTATACCGGAGATCATCGTAGACAGCTGGAAGTGATTTAAATACATCAGTCCGTCTTCCTTCTTTAATTCTTTTTCATCTAGCAGCCAGATTACCTTTATACCGAGCTTAGAGTAGCCTCTTGTCCGCGATAATATTAATTCCGGACTGATTCTCGATAGTTGAATTTCAATTGCCAGACGGTGCTCTACTAATATATCGGGAATCTGTTCAATGTTTTCAAGATAATATTCCATCGCTGTATCGTAATACAGGTTCAGCTGAAGATATAAATCGTGTTTTAACTTTAAGTGAAACAGTGATTCTTTTTTATATAAATACCTCGTGCATTGCAAGATGTGATGATGTGAAAAGTGCGGGACCTTTACGCTACCTGCTTTCAGTACGACCGGCGTGTCACAAACGGGACAGAAATACCGTTCGCTTTTTACCGCATCATGCGCTAAAATCTGTGTGCCATGTTTATCATTTGCTATATACATAAAAAAACCTCCTTTACCTATATATAGGTAAAAAGGAGGTTTTATTTTTTTCGTACAAGTTAATTAATTTTCCTGAAAATGTCTTCTAACTTGTGCACGAACGTTATTACTCATTATAATTTTTCCATATTCATCCAGTAAGGCGCTGGCAATCGATGTTGGATCACTGTATTCCAGCAACTTTGATTCAATACCTTCCATACTGTCAAAATGTGTTCTGTAGTCAAAGTAAACCTGATAGTAGTATTTACCGTCCAGTACGTACAGTAAATCTTCATACAATGTTTCATCTACTTCGACTTCATGAGTATATTTTATAAGATTTTCAAAATCACTAAAGTGAACCATCAGAGGTTCATTAATGACTGGAACATCAAATTGATTATTGTTGTCAGCTTTACGTTCATCCATGGCTTTATCGATAAATGACTCGATTTCCCGGTTTTCAATATTCATGGCATAAGGCTCCATGCCATACGGATCATGTTCATTCTGGGACTTAGACACAACGACTTCTATACCTTTGTCGAACGCGTGCACTTGAATCCATAATGGACCATCCATAGCAAAATCATCTGTTTGCTCGTTGTTCACTTCATCCATAATTGTCCAGAAAAATTCTTCGCCGCGCTGACGGTTCATCCATAAATCTTCTTTATTAAAACCGCGGCTTTCTATATCGCTGTATGTTAAAAAGAATTTAATGGTTGAGTCGTTCACTCTCTCAATTCTCATCCTGCTCACTCCCTTACCATCATTTCTGCCTATTATACTAAGGATTACAATATAATACCAAATTTTAGATTTGTCTTATTATTATATGTTAAAACGCCCGCAGATAGCAAATCATCTGCAGGCGTTCTGAACTTCATACATATATCAAATTAATCATCGTACAAATTTTAAATTATAATTCTGCAAGGCGTTTAGCTTCGATTAGATGCAATGTTCTAATACTGCGTGGTAAAAAGCGTCTGATTTCATCTTCGTTGTAGCCCACTTGTAAACGTTTCTCATCCATAATAATAGGACGTCTCAGTAATCCAGGGTTTTCCATAATTAAAGTATACAGCTCATTCATAGGAAGGCTTTCAATATCAACATTTAATTTTTGGAAAGTTTTAGAGCGAGTCGAGATAATTTCTTCAGTCCCGTACTCTGTCATTCTTAAAATAGATTTAACTTCGTCTAAAGTTAACGGTTCAGAAAATACATTGCGTTCCTTGTAAGGAATATCGTTTTCCTGCAACCATGCTTTTGCCTTACGACATGACGTACAACTTGGAGAAGTAAATAGTACTACCATGTGACTCACACTCCAATTTTTTATTTCTAACAAGAGTCTATACCCGTTTAAAACAATCTTTAAACATTTCACCAGTATGTAACTCTGCCTCTTGTTGACAATTCTTATTATAGGTAACAAACATTAAAATAAAATGAGAATATTATAATAATCTTAAAAGTTATTAATTAATCTGACATTAAACATTAGTGTTTACAACATTATTACCTTATCCTTATTATAACATCAAAATTGGTCAAAGTATATACGTCTAACGTATGAATGCTGTATATTCTAATTTAATTCAATATATATTTATGTTAAATCCTCCACTTGATTGCACAACAGCAAAAAGAGTATTAATATTAAGATACTAACTAAAACTATGTAGGTGACATTAATGAAAACATTATTCTCAGGCGTACAGCCAAGCGGTATTCCGACTATCGGAAACTACATTGGTGCCTATAAACAATTCGTTGAATTGCAGGACGAATACGATTCATATTTTTGTATCGTTGATCAGCATGCAATAACGGTTCAACAGGACCGTTTAAAACTCCGTGAAAACTCACGCGCACTTGCAGCAATTTATCTTGCGAGCGGACTTAATCCAAATAAGATTTCATTATTTATACAAAGTGAAGTCGCAGCACACGCTAAAGCGGCATGGATGCTGCAGTGTACTTCTTATATCGGTGAACTGGAACGTATGACACAGTTTAAAGATAAAGCACGTAAACAAAACCAGCGCGATGGAATCTCTGTCGGACTGCTGACGTACCCAGCTTTAATGGCAGGCGACATATTACTGTATAACTCTGATGTTGTACCGGTCGGTGATGATCAGACTCAGCACATTGAATTTACACGCAATATTGCTGAACGCTTCAACTCGAGATACAACAACATCTTTACACTGCCTGAAATTAAACTTCCTGCAGTCGGTGGACGTATTATGAGTCTGAATGAACCTACTAAGAAAATGAGTAAAAGTGATGACAATCAAAAATCATTTATTACTCTCCTCGACGATCCGAATCAGGCAGCGAAAAAAATCCGCTCTGCAGTTACTGACTCAGACACGGAAATTAAATTCGATAAGGAAAACAAACCGGGTATTACGAACCTTCTTACTATTTACAGTTCATTAACTGATAAAACTATTGATGAACTCGTCCAGGAATATAAAGACTCAAGTTACGGAGACTTTAAGAAAGACCTCGGCGAAGTAGTAAAAGAATTCCTGACTGGTTTCCAGGAAAAATATAATTACTATCTGAACAGCGATGAACTTGATGACATTCTTGATGCAGGCCGCGATAAAGCATCAAGAAAAGCAGATAAAATGATTGAAAAAATGGAACGTGCCATGGGACTTGGCAGAAAGCGCAGAAAATAATAAGCAATCCAGACAGAATTTTTGGTTCTGTCCGGATTTTTTTTGGATAAATACACAGGATTATTTCGGGGATCTTGAGCTTCATTGCCGAGCAACATTCAAAAAAACGCACAGAAAAAAAGCACGTTCTTCCTCGGGAAGAACGTGCTTCAAAATATAATTTTAGTCTTCGTATTTTTTAAATACCAATGATGCGTTGTGTCCACCAAAACCTAAACTGTTTGATACAGCATATTTAAGATCAGCTTTTTCAACACCGTTAGGCACGTAGTTAAGATCACATTCAGGTGCCTGGTTTGTTAAGTTGATTGTCGGGTGAATTTTCCCTTCACGGAGACTATAGGCAGTAATGATTGCTTCCATTCCACCAGCACCGCCAAGCATGTGCCCCGTCATTGATTTAGTCGAGTTCACATAAAGGTTATCCGCGTGTTCTTTAAATACTGTACGGATTGCCAGCGTTTCATATTCATCATTGTATGGTGTGCTCGTACCGTGTGCGTTAATGTACTGCACTTCTTCCGGCTCGATGCCAGCATCTTTCAACGCTTCTTTCATTGCACGTGCGCCGCCTTCTCCGTTTGGTGCCGGTGCTGTAATATGATGTGCGTCTCCTGTTGAGCCGTATCCTACAATTTCAGCGTAAATTTGTGCGCCGCGTGCTTTCGCATGTTCAAGTTCTTCTATTACGACAATCCCTGCACCTTCACCCATAACAAAACCGTCTCTGTCTGCTGAGAATGGACGTGAAGCATATTCAGGATCATTAGAACTTGATAATGCTCTGTTCGCTTGGAATCCTGCAACACCGAGATTAGTAATTGGTGCTTCAGTTCCGCCTGTTATCATTACATCCGCTTGACCGCGTTCGATAATTTTAAATGCATCACCGATAGAGTTCGTACCGGTTGCACATGCTGTTACCGTCGCGCCGTTCGGCCCTTTTGCACCTTCGCGAATAGATACCTGGCCACTTGCCATATCAGGAATCATCATCGGTACGAAGAAGGGACTCACTCGTCTTGGTCCTTTAGTCGTCAGCGCGATAAAACCATCTTCCAATGATTGAATACCGCCGATTCCTGAACCTATCCATACACCGACTCTTTCAGCGTTGCTGTCGTTTATGTCAAGACCTGAATCTTTTACCGCTTCTTCAGCAGCAATAACGGCAAACTGTGTGAATTTGTCCATTCTGCGCGCTTCTTTTCTTTCGATAAAATCTTCTATATTTAAGTTTTTAACTTCTCCAGCGATATGAACATTAAACTGCTCTGTATCGATGTTTGTAATTTCTGCTATACCATTCTTACCCGCTAATGCATTCTGCCACGTTTCCTTTGCTGTATTACCAATCGGCGTCAATGCTCCTGCACCGGTAATTACAACTCTCCTTTTAGACATTAAGAGTCCTCCTTCTTAGTACCCCATGTTAAACAAACTGCACCCCATGTTAAACCGCCGCCAAATCCGACTAAGACAATATTGTCTCCCGGTTTGATGCGGTTTCTTTTCACTTCATAATCCATGCTGAGCGGTATCGATGCTGCCGAAGTATTTCCGTATTTATCTACAGTTACACTCATTTTATCATAAGGCAGACCCATGCGTTCTCTTGCCGCATTCATTATTCTAATATTTGCCTGGTGAGGAATCAGCATATCGATATCCTCTTTAGCAATACCTGCTTTTTCTGATACTTTAACGCTCGATTCACCCATTTGTCTCACGGCAAATTTAAAGACTTCGCGTCCATTCATACGAATATACCCTTTTTCGTTATCTGCGTATAAATACTTGCCGCCTGATCCTTTGCTGCCGAGTTCGAATGATTTAATACCGAATCCTTCATCGACTTCACCAACGACAACTGCACCGGCACCATCGCCGAATAATACAGCCGTAGAGCGGTCTTCAAAGTCAGTGATATCCGTTAATTTATCAGCGCCGACAACTAGAATATTTTTATAATTGCCAGATTTCACGAACATTTCCGCTGTTGATAAACCATATATAAAACCTGTACAGGCAGCCAGCTGATCCATAGAAGGGATATTATTCAAGCCGAGTTTCTCCTGAATCATATTCGCAACTGACGGAAACTTCTGATCTCCTGTAGAAGTAGCTACAATAACAAAGTCAATATCTTCTTTTGCCACGCCTGAATCTTTTATTGCTGCATCAGCAGCATAAAAAGCCATCTCGCTTGTTTCCATATCTTCAGCGAAACGTCGTTCTTCTATACCTGTCATTTCTCTAATCCATTCATCAGAAGTATCAAGAATTTTTTCAAAATCTAAATTCGTAAATACTTTTTCTGGTGTATATGAACCAATGCCGAGAATCCCTACATTTGTCATGCTTCTCACACCTTATAGTCTCATTATATTACTAGGTACTAATTTATCATAATTTGCAAGATTATTCAATTAAAAACAAACCATAATAATATTTATAAACTGAAAAGGAACCGGGGACAAAAGTCCCCGGTTCCTTCACATTAGTACTTATTATTCTGCGTCTTCAACACCAACGCGGTACCATAGCAGATCTTCGTTCCACTCGTAATCTTCAGAGTAGTTGATTACTCTTTCGCTTACCGGTGTAACGAATGCACGGTAAAGAGTTGGGATTACAGGGATTTCTTCAACCATAAGCTCAGACCACTGGTTGTAGATATCTTTTCTATAGTCAACATCAAGTGCTTCCTGTGAGTTACCTGCATTTAATAATTCAGTGCTTTCTTCCGACTCGTAGCGAGTGTAGTTAAATGGAGCATCCGGACCGTAAAGACCTGAAGGATCTACGTCAGAACCTACGCCCCAAGCACCCTGGTAAATATCGATTTCTGGATCGTCGTTTTCAACCATGTCGTAGAATGAGTTAAACTCGATCAGACGACCGTTAGTTAATTCAACGTTTAAGCCGATATCTCTCCAAGCTTGGATGTAGTAGTTTGCTAGTGGTTCAGCAATGTCTCCACCTGACATAGATGCGAAGTTAATTGATAACGGTTCGCCTTCTGTGTCTTCTCTCATGCCGTCGCCGTCAACATCTTCGTATCCTGCTTCGTCAAGAATACGGTTTGCTTCTTCAGGATCGTAAGCTGGAACTTCTACTTCTTCATGCCAGTTAGCATGGTAAGGAGTAATTAATGAAGTGGCTTTCCAGCGAAGTCCGTTGTAGAAACGTTCTCCGATTGCATCGTTGTCAATTGCATGCCACATTGCGC
>JBQDHL010000065.1:0-8890 GCA_052093725.1 Jeotgalicoccus sp.
ACATTCTGATTAACAATGCCGGCGTTATGGGTAACGGCAGCTTTTTCGAAGACAACGAAGAGATGTTCCGCCAGATGATGGACGTCAATGTATTCGGTATGTACTATATGATGAAAGCAGTATTGCCAGGCATGCAGCAGCAAAAATCAGGTGACGTGATAAATATCGCTTCTGTGTCAGGACTGCGCTCTTCAGCAGGCAGTGCACTATATGCCGCTTCTAAGCATGCAGTTATAGGATTAACAGAAGGCGTTATGCAGGAAGTCCGAAAAGACAGCATACGCGTCCAGTATTTAACACCGTCAGCAGTATTGACTGATTTAATCGGTAAAACTTCACTTGACCCGGAAACAATGACTCATCCGGAAGATATCGCTGATATTATTGTTAATCAGCTGAAAATCCATCCGCGTACCTTCGTTAAGAACAGCGAGATGTGGGCAACTAATCCGCAAAACCTGTAATAATAATTAAATATATTTAAAACCGTCAGAGAATTTTCATTCTCTGATTTTTTTATGCCCACACATTTTATTCGGTTTGACTAAATAATAAGTTTAGGGTAGCCTAATATTATTCAACTATATAAAGGAGCCTCCCTATGAAGAAGATATTCTCTCTCACCTTAACTGCGTTTTTACTTACTGTGCTTGCAGCATGCAGTAGTGATGATGAAACTGAAAACGATAAACCGAATCTTGTTGTTACGACGACATTTATCAATGATATGATTGCTGTTTTGGAAAAAGACGTGAACGGCTTTAATACAAAAATGCTTATTCCTGCAGGCGAAGATCCTCACGTTTACGAACCAAAGGCCAGTAATTTACGTGCTCTCGGTAATGCTGACATTACGCTTTATCACGGTTTAAATTTTGAAGGACGCATGGCTGATATTTTAACCGACGGCAATTCTGTTACAGCAGATTTCAATCATGAAAATCTGGAAGAAATGAAAGAAGAGGACGGCACTGTTGCCGATCCACATTTCTGGTTTGATATTGAGTTATACAAACAGGCATTCACTGCAGTTAAAGATACGCTGATTGAATTCAATCCTGACAGTGCTCAGCTCTACGAAGAGAATTACACAAATTATATTAAAGACCTCGATGAACTGAATCAGTTTGTTATTGAACGCATCCATGAGATTCCTGAAGATTCACGGATGCTGATTACACCGCATGATGCTTTTGGCTATCTGGAGAGCAGTTACGATATCGAAGTTCATGCACCTCAAGGGTTTTCAACGGACAGCGAAGTATCCAACAATCAAATACAGGAAACAGCTGATTTGATTACGGACAATAATATTAAAGCGATATTCGTCGAAACGACAACGAATCCCGACCGCATGTCGCGTCTTCAGGAAATCGTCCGCTCCGAAGGCGGAGAAGTTGAAGTCATCAGCGGCGACAGCAGGGAATTATTATCTGACTCACTTGCAGCAGAAGGCAATCCCGGCGATACCTACTTAACGATGTACCGTCACAACATTAATATTATTGCCGATCATTTAAAATAAGGAGGGTTAACGATGAGTAAATATGCAGTCAGCACAAAAAATTTGAGTGTAGCTTACAATGATAAGCCTGTTATATGGAAATTAAATATCGATGTCGAAAAAGGCAGCCGCACAGCTATTGTCGGACCAAACGGTGCCGGCAAATCTACTTTGATTAAAGCGATTATGAAATTAATCAAACCTGTCTCAGGGAAATCTTATATTGATGGCAGCACATATAAATCCGCTCTTAAAAAAGTGGCTTACGTGCCTCAAAAAGGTGAGGTCAACTGGGATTTTCCCGCAACGGTTTTTGATGTTGTATTAATGGGACGCTATGTGCATAAAGGACTGTTTAAACGTCCAGACAAAAAAGATAAAGACATTGCTTCAGCAGCACTTGAAACGATGAAAATGACGCAGTACAGTGACCGTCAGATTTCTGAACTATCCGGCGGCCAGCGTCAGCGTGTATTTTTAGCACGTGCAATTGCGCATGATGCCAGCATATATATTATGGATGAACCGCTTCAGGGCATCGACATTACGACTGAAAAGTTAATTATCAGCACGATGAAACAGCTGCAGGCAGAAGGTAAAACATTTTTAGTCGTGCATCATAACTTAAACACAGTGCCCGATTACTTTAACCGGGTCATTATATTAAATAAAGAAATTATCGCTTCCGGCCCTGTAGAAGAAATTTGGACTGAAGAGAATATTAGCGCGGCGTATTATGAAAAGAGCGATGAACCATGGACATCCTGACGAGTTATTCTTTTATTATCGTTGCGCTCGGCACCGTTATTTTATCTGCCGCTGCCGGTGTTATCGGCTCAATCAGCGTAATTAAAGGACAGAGTTTAATCGGTGACGCTATCGGTCATGCGACATTTCCCGGCGTCGTACTCGCATTCATGCTGTTTAATGTCATGGAAACCTCAGTTCTTGTAATTGGCGCTGTAATATTTGGCATCATTGCTTTTCAGCTGATTCACATGATT
The DNA here is from genome assembly GCA_052093725.1 of Jeotgalicoccus sp. GTDB lineage: Bacteria > Bacillota > Bacilli > Staphylococcales > Salinicoccaceae > Jeotgalicoccus. The sequence goes on from JBQDHL010000065.1 coordinate 2,509, forward strand.
ACCGGCTCATCTAAAATATCACTCGACAGTGCACTTGCGTTAGTACTCTCCGGTTTTTTCGGTCTTGGCATGGCACTTAAAAGTTATGTGCAGGGGAATCCACATTTCAACGGCACGCAGGGCATCGATGATTTCATCTTCGGCCAGGCGGCGTATATGCTGAAAAGCGATGTATATTTAATTATCTTTGCCTCCGCTGTCAGCTTGATACTGTTCTTTTCATATTATCAGCAGCTTAGAATTTATACTTTTGATCCTATCTATGCCCGCACTATCGGCATCAGCGTTAAATTAATGAATGTGCTCGTTCTCGCAATGACGATTATGCTGATTGCGGTCGGTCTGAAAGCAGTCGGTGCAATACTGATTGTGAATATTTTAATCGCCCCTGCCGTTACCGGTACGCTGTGGTCAAATAAATTTATAAGCGTCTTGATGATCGCTGCTGTAACAGGCGGATTATCGGCGTTTATCGGCACATATATCTCAACAGCATTTACCGGGATCGCGACGGGACCGGCAATAATTCTTGCACTCAGTGTGTGCGTGATATTTTCTATGCTGTTTGCACCTAAAGGTATTCTTGTTAAAAGACATCGTTTAAGAAAGCTGGGTGAAGCAGCATGATAGAAGTATTTGCAGTCCTCTTAGTTACAGCTCTCGCTTCCAGCCTTCTCGGCGTCTTTCTCGTTTTAAAAGGCCAGGCAATGACCACTGATGCAATCAGCCACACAATACTGCTCGGTATCGTTATTGCATTTTTCCTTACTAATGATCTGCGCTCGCCTCTGTTAATTGTCGGAGCAGCAGTAATTGGTCTAATTACCGTGTATTTAATTGAACTGGTGACCGCGTCCGGCATGATGAAACAGGACGCTGCAATCGGTATCGTCTTTACCGCGTTATTTGCAGTGGCAGTAATTTTAGTATCCCGCTATGCTGATGACGTTCATCTCGATATCGATATCGTTTTGATGGGCCAGGTGCTGTTCGCGCCGTTAAACAGAATTGAACTGCTCGGTATCAGTCTGCCGTATGCACTTGTTCAGCTGACAATTGTTTTTATCATCAACATACTATTTGTCCTTATATTCTATAAGGAATTAAAAGTAACCAGCTTTGACCCAGTTTATGCAGCAGCAGCCGGTATCAGTACGACACTGATCTACTATGTTTTAATGACCCTTGTCTCCATTACAGCAGTGACAGCATTCGATGCAGTCGGTTCGATACTGGTAATCAGCTTTTTCGTAGCCCCTGCAATTACCGCTTATCTGGTTACGAAACGACTATCTCATATGATTTGGCTGACACTGATTACTGCAGCATTCAACAGTCTAGCCGGATGTACATTCGGATACTTTACCGACATTTCAATATCAGGCAGTGTTGCTTCAGTTTCACTCATCACATTTTTAGCAGTTTTCTTTTTCAATAAAAACGGCTGGATACGTAAGACTTTAAAATCCCACCGTATGCTCAGAAAAATTTAATTTGCCTGTTTGCTTAAAGTTCTTCATAATTAAAGATGAATTTTGTGAATGGAGGGTTATAATGAGCCCAACAAAAGAAGACTATTTAAAGGTACTGTTTGAACTTGGAGCGTGGAAAATCCAGGTGCCGAATAAAGAAATTGCCGAACGCTTAAATATCTCTCCCCCGACGGTAACTGAAATGATGAACAGTCTTGTTAGAGCTGGATGGGTGGAATATACGCCGTATAAAGGAAGTATGCTGTCAGAAGCCGGTGCTGAATATGCAAAAAGACTGATTCGAAAACACCGTTTATGGGAAGTTTTTCTTGTTAAAAATCTCGATTTCAATATCGATGAAGTGCATAACGAAGCTGAAGTTTTAGAACACTCGACGAGCGATATATTAGCCGATCAGCTTGAAAAATACTTAGGCTATCCTGAACATTGCCCTCACGGCGGTGCGATACCATTAGAACTAATGGATACGCAGGAAAAAATATCGATTCGTTTATCAGATATTAAAAACGATGACATTGTCAGCGTTGCAAGAATGTTAAACGAAGAAAAGCTCGTGCATCATTTCAAACGCGCTAATCTGAACATCAATGATGACATTCAAATTACTGAGCGCGATAAAACTCTAGATTTGCTGTATATTACAAACCATACTACCGGCGAAAAAATTGAATTAAGCCGGACGATTGCTCAATATTTATTCGTTGCAGATAAAACGGAGTGATTGGATGTCTTATTCCTCATAGGACTCCTCACTCTAACTACATAACAGTTTAAACAAAGAAAATCCGATTCCCATCAGGGATTCGGATTTTCTTTCATCATATTATATTATTTAATGTCTTCGCCTAAATAAGATTTAAGCATCCAGTTATTTTTCTCAATATCCTGTGCCATTGCGATAAACATATCTGCTGTTCGGTCGTCTCCAGCGTCTTCTGCTGTTTTAACACCTTGATTAAGTTCAGCTGATAATACTTCGAAGTCTTCAGTTAACTGCTTAACCATTTGTTTAGCATCCAAACCGTATTCGCCTTCTTCAATACTTGATTCTTCAAGTACTTCTGTCAGTTTAGCAATCGGTTCGCCACCAATTGTTAAAATTCTTTCTGCAAGGTCGTCAACGTATACTCCTGTTGCATCGTATAATTCTTCAAATTTAGCATGTAATGAAAAGAAGTTAGGTCCCTTAACATACCAGTGGAAGTTATGAAGTTTAGTCCATAATACTGTGTTGTTCGACAATTGCTTATTAAGCGCCTCGATTACTTGTGTTTTTTCTTTGACTTGTGCCATTAAAAATCACCTTTCTTTTATATGAATTGGATTTTCGTCTAAGCTCACTATTTAGAATCATTCTTATCTGTATCTTTATTATACCACTACCAAATTAGATTTCAACCCTTATTTATAATCATTATAAATAAGGTGCAATCTAATTTCGGCTCCGTTTAGCCATACCCCGGCATACTTTTTATAAACATAAAAAAAAGACTGGATTATAATAATCCAGTCATCTTCAGCCCGTCATACAAGCCATTCTCATCAACGTGTCCTGTTACGTATTTACTGACTGCTTTAGCTTCAGGAACACCGTTGCCCATAGCAACACTATTCTCAATTAGTTCGAGCATCTCTACGTCATTCGGCCCATCGCCAAACGCATACACATCTGTAATATCAATATTCATTTTATCAAGCAGAGTCTTAATGCCTTCTGCTTTTGAACCACCTCCGGGAATGACGTCCGTACAAAATTCATGCCATCTTAAAAAGTAGACATCTTCATACGACGATTTGTACTCCGCTTCTTCCTCTTTTGTACAAAACAACAGTGCCTGATAAATATCATTTCCTTTAAAGTACGCTTTGTCTTCTGAGACTTCAAAGTCCAGTTTTAAGGAACCGATTCCCGCTTTAACATGTTCATGTTCTTTTGTGCTGACCCTTAAATCTTTCTCATCGCAGAACGCTACCGGGTGATCATTGCTGTGTGCCTGTGTACTTAACTTTTCAAGTGTGCTATTTCCAATCGGATTGTCGTAAATCACTTCGCCCTCAAAAACAATGTACTGCCCGTTGTAGCTTATATACGTTTCAATTCCGAGTTCTGCTCTCAGCTTTTCAAACATGAAGGGTCCGCGTCCTGTCGCAATTGCGACAATATGCCCATCACTTTTTAACTGACGGACAGCATCTTTCGCACTTTCAGGAACCTGTTTATCAGAGTTGTATAACGTTCCATCGATATCAAAAAATATTAACTTGCTATTCGACATAATGCACCTCTTCTATTTTTAATTACAGTATATAAATATTCGTTAAAATAATTAGGCCGACAATGAGTCCGACCCAGATTACTGTCATTGCCAGATTCGATTTATCATGAAATGCAGTGTACAGTTTGACATCCGCTACAATATTGAGCATGATTTGGAGAATAATTACGCCAATTAAAAACCAGATCCCGAGCGTAATATTTCCTGTGAAAAATATAATTGATCCGAATATAAATACCGCGGTCATAATGAAGAAAAACACTCGTTCAATATTAACCAGTTTCAGTCTCATAATTTTAGCGATTGCTTTTTCATCACTGAAATATCTTCTTTCATCGAATGAAAAATGGATTCTCTCATCATTAAAAAATGTGGTCATTGCAAATTTAATTAATAGTCCTCCCACCAGGACAAATAATAATATGTACATATAGGAAATCCTTCCCGCTAGTTATTCACTGCACGTTTTGCCAGTTCATCCGCCATCTCATTAAAACGAACGCCGGTATGTGCTGCCACTTTATAAAAATGTATATTAATATGTTCTTTATATTCGTGCATTTTAGCTGCATACTGCTGTGTCACAGCATTCTTCGCCTGCCATTCTTTAGTGTACCATTTTTCAAGTCCTGCGTAATCATAGTGCACATGGATGTCCTGGTAACCGTTGTCTATTGCCCATTTGACCGCATAGAGAATGCCTTCAATTTCAGCTGACACATTCCACAGATTATTTTCCGGGTCGACCGGCGTACTTTCAGCTGCTGTATGAATTACTTCATCATTAATGATAAACACCGCACCGAAGCCCGCTTTATTAACGCGCTTATCATAACTCCCGTCAACATAGCTGATAAGTTCACCTTCTGGTATCTTTTTGTTTTCATCTTTAAGATTATTCATAAAATTTTCTGCTTCAGCTTTTGTTTTAAATGATTTAAACTCGGCACCGCTGAATCCTTTAGCTGCTTTCTCGCAGGCTGCCCATGTATTATATATGCCTGGACGATGGCCTTTTCTTACCGCATAAAATTTCGCCATGTATATCCTCCTGTAAATTTTTACAATTAAAATCATTCATGATTGTACCACGAGCTGACCATCCATTTACAGAAGGAACATTTTCAATAAACTGACATTTCGAGTGAAAACACTTTCTTGAGCAAGCCTTCTGGACATTGAATTTAATGTGTATTAACATCGCCTATGTGCTAATTAAATGAAATCTTGAAAAGGGAGGCGCGTATGTTTATAAATCCTTCAAGAAATACAATTATTACAGTGTTTATGATCGGAGCTTTCGCAGTCGGAATGACAGAATATGTCGTTACCGGATTACTCACTCAATTTGCCGCAGATTTAAATGTTTCAGTCTCCACAACAGGACTGCTGCTGAGCGTATACGCGCTTAGTGTCGCTCTGTTTGGACCGGTTATACGCCTGTTAACTTTAAAATTTTCCCCGAAATTATTATTAATCATTTTAATATCTATTTTTATCATCAGTAATATTATTGCAGCCACTGCACCGAACTTTGAAGTCCTGCTCTTATCACGTCTCTTTTCCGCTTCAATGCATGCACCGTTTTTTGGTGTCATGATGAGTCTCGCTATGGCAATTTCACCACCTCATAAAAAAACAGGAGCTATCGCACTTGTTAACGGCGGTCTCGTTATTGCTGTAATGCTCGGCGTGCCGTTCGGTTCTTATATTGGTGCCGTCCTCGACTGGCGCATTGTGTTCTGGATTATCGTAGCACTTGGTATCGTTACTCTGATTGGACTGCTTTTAGTCACACCGAACTACAGAACAGGTGAGATTCCAAAAATCTCTTCTGAACTGGCTGCACTAAAAGATAAAAACGTCATTATGCTTATCATTACGATAGTTTTCGGTTTCTCAGGAGTTTTTACAGCCTATACTTTCCTCGAACCGATGCTGCGTGAAATCGCAAATATGGGAGATTTCGGTGTCACCTTCAGTATGCTGATGTTCGGGACTTTTGCTGTTATCGGCAACTTCTCTTCCGGCAGTATCCAGCCCGGTAAATTGACGGGCGCTGTGACACTGGTCATTCTATTTCTCGCCATTGTCTTGCTCGGATTTACGTTTATGCTGCAGGTCCCGTATCTCGCTTATATTGCTGCAGGATTGTTCGGCCTCGGCACTTTCGGTATATCGCCGATGCTTAACGCTAAAATTATATTTGCTGCCGTGACAGCACCGGCGCTTGCTGGCACGCTTGCTGCTTCAGTATTTAACCTTGCAAATGCTATCGGTGCATCGCTGGGCTCTCTGCTCCTGTCAAATGACTTCAGCTATCAGGAGATTACATTTATTGCAGGCGGTATGCTGATATTCGGTGCAATATGTATGGTTGCCACGCATTTCATTGAAGATAAAAACCGCTTCACAACTGAATAATATAATAAGAACCAAAAAGCTCCGGATAATCTAATTTAGATTATCCGGAGCTTTTTGTATTATTACTATTTTAACAGGCAGTCAGCGAGCAGGCGGTAACTGTTTAATTTATCTTCTATATTATGAGTAATTGTAACAATCATAAATTCATCTACCTGGTATGATTCACTGAACTCTGTCAGTTCTTCT
>JBQDHL010000066.1:0-8830 GCA_052093725.1 Jeotgalicoccus sp.
ATGACATCAAGCTGGAATTCGGCCGTGATCAGGAAACAGGAGAAGTCCTGCTGATCGATGAAATTTCAGGCGGAAACATGCGTGTTTATAAAGATGGAGAATATATTGAACCGTTGAAATTGAATGGATATATGTTTGATAAGTAATATATGAAATTAAAGAGCTCCATCTGCAGTTCAATATAACTGCAGATAGGGCTCTTTGGTGATAAGTCACCATTTTATGTGTTATATATCACCGAATTACGATGTTTTGGTGATAAGTCATCATTATATGTGTTACATATCACCGAATTACGATGTTTTGGTGATAAGTCATCATTTTATGTGTTACATATCACCGAATTATGTTAGTTTCATTTATCTACATCGATTCTTCAGTTCCACAAGATAATCTTCCACAAGATATCCAAAGCGGCTATTATCCATTACTTATAGTTATTATTTATCCAGATTCAATTTCTTCAGTTGTTCAGCTAACGCATTATTAATCGGTTCTTCTTTCTGATTCACGTACTGGTTAACGGTACGTTTATCAACACGGCCTTTATTTTCTTTTTTCTTCCGTGCTTCAAAGCTCGACATTTTTTCGCGGTGACCGCACGTACATCTGAATACTTGTCCGTCACCTGATCCGCTCAGTGTCATTTTCTTCTTACATTTCGGACATCTCGCGTTCGTTATCTTTTCAACGTTGCGCTTATATCCGCATTCTCTGTCCTGACATACATGAATCGTGCCTTTTTTACCTTTCACTTCAAGCAGCGGGTTGCCGCATTCAGGACATTCTCTGCCTGTCAGATTGTCGTGCTTGAATGTCTTATCACTGTTTTTAATTTCTGCGACAATATCTTTAGTATGTTCTTTCATATCTTCGATAAATTTCTGTCTATCCATTTTGCCTGTTTCAATCTGCTCAAGCTGTTTTTCCCATAGAGCGGTAGTGACAGGGGATTTTAAAATCTCCGGTGCCAGGTCTAAAAGCTGTTTGCCTTTTGAAGTGAGTTTAATTGCCTGTCCGTTTTTCTCTAAGTAGAACGTATTGAACAACTTATCGATAATATCTGCTCGTGTTGCGACTGTGCCGAGTCCGCCGGATTCAACCAGAGTCTTTTTATGTTCTTGTTCCATCTGGAAGTATTTCGCCGGGTTTTCCATTGCCTGCAGTAATGATGCTTCTGTGAAACGTGCTGGTGGTGATGTTTCTCCTGTCGTTTTCTTAACGTTTTTCACGTTAAGTGTATCGCCTTTATTCACATCCACTGTAATATCAGATGCCTCTTCTTTATAGACAATTTTGAAGCCTTGATTTAATACTCTGTTGTATTTCGCATCCAGCTGTTCACCGTTAATTTCGGCAGTTACAGTTGTAACCTCATATTCATATGGTGGAAGCAGAACACTCATAAATCTCTGGACAACAAGTTCATAGATTCTTTTTTCACGTTCTGTGAAATCTGCAAGGAAGACTGTACTTTCCGTTGGAATAATCGCGTGGTGATCGCTCACTTTATTATCGTTTATAAAAGAGCTGTTTGTTTTAATCGGTGCTCTTAAAATACGTGCAGCAACTTTGCTGAATTGACCAATACCGCTCACTTCAACTCTTTCTTTTAAAGTTTCAACGATATCTTCCGAGATAAATTTAGAGTCTGTTCTCGGATAAGTCAGTACTTTATGGCGTTCATATAATATCTGCATCGTCTGCAGTGTTTCTTTTGCTGACATGCCAAAAATCTTATTGGCATCTCTCTGCAGTTCGGTTAGGTCATACAGACCCGGAGCAAATTGTTTCTTCTCTTTCTTCTGAACGTCTCTAATTGTTAATGAATCAGCGTTCAGTTTTTGATTTATAATATCGATTTTACTTTCATCAAAAGTAGAGTAGCCGTTACCGTCTGTCCATTTGAAGGTCAGTTTATCAGTAATGACATCCATGCCGTAAAATGTTTTCGGCTTGAAGTTTTTAATAATTTCTTCACGTGCCTGAATAATTGCGAGTGTCGGTGTCTGGACACGTCCGCAGTTCAGCTGGGCATTGTGTTTTGTTGTCAGTGCACGTGTCGCATTTAAGCCAACATACCAGTCAGCTTCACTTCTCGCAGCTGCTGCCTTATAAAGATTAATGTATTTATTTCCAGGCTGAAGATTTTTAAAACCGTTCGCAATCGCCTTATCAGTTACTGAAGATATCCAGAGACGTTTAACTGGTTTATTTATTTTCGCGTAATCGAGAATCCAGCGGGCAACGAGTTCACCTTCACGTCCGGCATCTGTTGCAATGATAACCTCATCAACATCCTTACGTATTAGCTGAGACTGCACGGCTTTAAACTGCTTCGTCGTTTTCGGGATGTGTGTCAGTTTTAACGGAGCCGGCATCATAGGAAGATCGTTTAAATCCCATTTTTGATATTTCGTATCATATTTTTCAGGATCCTGCAGAGTCACTAAATGTCCCAAAGCCCATGTCACAATATATTTATTTCCTTCTAAATAACCATTACCTTTTTTATCGCAATCCAGCACACGCGCAATGTCACGTGCGACTGAAGGTTTTTCAGCAAGTACAAGACTTTTTGCCAAAAATATTCATCCTCTCGTTCATATAATGTATTTGTTAATTATACTGGTTTTATACAAAAAAACATACCGCAGGCAACAACCTGCGGTATGTTTCATTATGAAATTATATTTTATTATCAGTAATTATTTTTCTGTGTATGACCATTCCCACATTTCGCCATTTGAAGAGAAGTGGTAAACGTAATTATCATCGGATAATTTAAAGTCATACATACCAGCTTTTACTGGCTGGTCATTTAATACTTCAGGATTGTTGTGAGCAAGATACATCAGCTCTTTATCTGTGAAATCCTGAGTCACTTCTTCATATGACCAGTTCCAGTAAGTGCCGTCATATGAGAAGTGGAACTCGTGATCACCGTAAACAAAGTTATAGTTATACGGTTCTTCCTGCACTGGTGCTGCATCTAACTCAGCTGGTGAATTTAAGGCCAGTTTAGCCAGATTTTCGTTAGTTACATCAATTTCCATAGGGTCTGCATCCTGATTAGGACCAGCAACCCCTTCTTTATTTCCTGTATTGTTTTCTTCTTCATCCAGACGTGCATTTTCTATCTGGAAAATTTCTGTAACGGCTTCATTAAACTCTACCTGTGAAATATCTCCATTGTCTTTAGACTCTGCCAGGCCATTAACTCTGTTCTGTCCTTCCTGTGACATCCAGGTTACCCCAAAGCCGACATTCGCCCAGCCATCATCATCCGGATCAGTGTCTGCAGGGAGGACTCCACCCCAGACTGTTTTCGCGCCATCTTCTTCAACTTCATCTGCTTGTGCTGTCCCATTGACCCCTGTAAATGTTAATGCACCTGCTATTAATAGTGAACCTAATAAAGTTACTTTCTTCATTGGAAATCCCCTTCCTGAAATTTAACTGTTATTTGTTCTCGTAAGACCAAGTCCATTCGTTACCGTCTGAAGCGAAGTGATAAACGTATTTGTCATCTGAAATCTTAAAGTCATAAGCACCGTCTTTAACCGGTTTTTCGTCTAAAACTTCAGGATTGTTATGCACTAAATCAATTAATTCTTCGTCAGTATAATCATTTTCTACTTCGTCGTATCCCCAAGTCCATGAGTTACCGTCATGAGTGAAATTGAACTCATGTCCATCACGGACAAAATTATAATTATATGGTTCGTTTTTAAGCGGTGTTTTGTCTAATGTTTTCGGTGCATATTGTGACATAGAAACAAGGTTATCTTCGTCAGTATGCATACCGCCGTATCCGTCATTCGGACCGTTGATAAGTGCGTATTCTTCATCAAAAATTGGTGCAATCATTTCGTTATATTCTGCCTGAGTCATTTCTCCAGCGAGTTGTCGGTCTTTAAGATCTGAAATTCTGTTCTGCTGATCCTGAGGCATCCAATCGTAACTGTAAGCTCCGTCTGACCATCCATCATCGTCAAAGTCTGATTGTTTATCAATTACTGTTCCCCATACTGTTTTCGCACCGTCCACTTCAATTTCGTCCGCTTGTGCTGTGCCATTTACGCCAGTAAACGCTACTGCTCCTGCGACTAATAATGAACTCAATAAAGTTACTTTCTTCATGAAAATACTCCTTTCTGAATATCTAACTTTATTTCTACGGTCAAAGTAACACGGGTAATCTTTTATTGCAATTATGTTACGCATATTTCATAAATGTTACGTAGTGATGTCAAAAGATCTGTGTAGTTGTATAATTACCCGTTGCGTTTTTATTTACTCATTTAAACTTGAAAAAACATCACTTTCTTTCAAAGTGATTGCCAGATCAATACTGTTTTTGAACATCGTGGTGCTAGCAGCACCATGTGTAATGACGACAGGAGCTTTAACACCTAAAATAAAACCACCGCCGGCATCTTCATTTGTATAGCGCCGGATGCTTGAATGAATAAGTGCTTCAACGGTTTTGCTCATATCTTCATTTAAATCAGCATTGGCAATTAAATTTTCCAGCAGTTCATTTAATATACTTTCAGCCATGCCCTCCATCGACTTAAGCATGATATTTCCAGTAAATCCATCTGTCAGTATAATGTCATGTGTGCCATTCATAAGAGTGTGTGGTTCAACGTTACCGGTAAAATTGTATTCTTTAGAGTCTGACAGCAGCTGGAATGTTTCTTTAGTAAAATCATTGCCTTTTGAGTCTTCTTCACCAATATTCAGCAGCCCTATTCTTGGATTTTCTGCACCAAGTATTTGTTCAGCAAGTTTGCTTCCTAGTTTTCCATATTGTACTAAATGTTCAGGTTTTGCAGCAATGTTGGCACCGGAATCAATTAGAAAATAATAGGGGGATACTTTGGATATTGTCGGTAACATCGTCACGGAAGCAGGCCGTTTTACTTCCGGAAGTTTGCCGATGATAGACAGGCTGCCTGTGAAAATTGCGCCGCTGTTTCCGGCCGATACGAATGCATCGGCAGTACCGTCAGCAACTGCTTTAAGTGCTTTAACTATAGATGAATTTTGTTTCTTTCGAATTGCTTTTAATGGATGATCTTCACTATTTATTTCCTCATCAGACATGATAATTTCTATTCTAGTGCGGTCTGCATCGTGAGGGATTTCTTGTTCAATTCTTTCCCGGTCACCATAAAATAAGCAGTGCAGGTCTGTTCTTTCAGCTAATGCGAGGCATGCGCCTGCTACCGTTTTTTTCGGACCGTAGTCACCGCCCATACAGTCAATTGCGAGTTTAATCATCGAATTTAACTCCTTTGACTGCCGGCATTAACCCAAATGATAAAGCCCCCTGACCTAAATGAGAACAAAAAGCAGTACCAATTATGGAGATATTAATTTGCTGATTTTCGAGTCTGCTTTGAACAGATTTTTTTAACCTGTGTGCTTTATTTTCATCCAAGGTATGACCGATACTGACAAGTATTTCCTGATTGGGATACTGTTGTTGATATTCAGCTGCAATGTTAGCAAGCTTTTCATTTCTGCGTTTATTTGTCCGGAATGACTCTTTTAATACAGGAGTATTTCCCGGGATATATTCCAATACGGGTCTCGTTTTGAATACTGAACCTGGGGCTTCATTTAAAGCCTGTCCTCTGCCGCCTTTAATTAAATTATCATTCTCTTCTAAAGCAATGAAAAAGCGGCTTTCAGAAATTAACCATTCTGTAGTTTCTTTAATTTCATCAAAAGAATATTCCTGATCTATCATAAGTGTAATTTGTTTAATCAGCTGCTCCATATTGACTGACAGTCCGACAGCGTCAAAATTCACTACATTAAGCCTATCCCGATATTGATCGCTTACTGACTCTGCAGTTTGGAATGTCCCGCTGACACTTGAACTTAAGTACACGCCAAAAACAGTATCGTAACCTTCTGCAATAATTTTTTGAAAGGCATTATGATAATCCTGTATATTTGGCTGTGCTGTTTTAGGCTGCGGCACATCTTCTTTTATCCATTCATCAAAAAAGTTTCTCAGATGAGATTCATCCGTTGATTCAATAATTATTTCATCGTTTGGAAGGGCTAAGGTGAAATCAACTTTGAATAAACTACTTCTCGCTTTTAACGGTGATTTTAAATAAGCTGAACTGTCATAAAGTACTGCTGCTTTCATAAAAACATCCCCTTGTTGTTAATATATTTATTCACTCCATCGTTTGAACAATAGTGAAGCATTGTGTCCGCCAAATCCCATAGAATTGGACAGAACATATTCCAGCTGCTGCTTTCTTCCTGTTAACGGAACATAGTCTAGGTCACACTCCGTATCCGCATTTTTAAGTCCGAGTGTAGGAGGAATAAAACTATTGAGCATCGCTTGAATGCTGACAATCGCCTCTGTGCTTCCTGCAGCTCCAAATAAGTGGCCGAAATAACTTTTTGTACTGGAGATTGGAACACTATATGCAGATTTTCCTAAAGCATATTTAATTGCATTTGTTTCACCGGAATCGTTCAGTGGTGTACTGGTTCCGTGTGAATTGATATATGAAATATCCTCCGGAGAAATTTGGGTCATGCGTATTGCTTTTTTAATTGCTGTTCCTGCACCTTTACCATCTGAAAGCGGAGCTGTTAAGTGATAAGCATCTGTTGTTGCACCATAGCCGGTAATTTCTGCATATATTTTTGCGCCGCGTTCAAGTGCAGAGTCGAGTGATTCCAGCATTAGAATTCCTGCACCTTCACCTGGAACAAAACCATCGCGTTCTCTATCAAATGGGCGAGAGGCCAAATCAGGATTTGTTTGAGTCGACATCGCTTTAAGTACTGAAAAACCGCTGAAGGTCGAATCGTTTAAAGTACCTTCAGCACCTCCGGCCAAACAAGCTGTCAACTGTCCCTGTCTGATTTTCATAAAGGCTTCCCCAATAGAGTGTGTCCCGCTCGCACAGGCAGTTGAAATAGACATTGAATCACCTTTTAATCCGAAGCGCATAGCGATATTTGCTGCTGCCATATTAACAGGTGTCTTAATGTGAAAAAGAGCCTCAACTTTATTGGGTCCTTTTTCATTCATTCTAATTACATTATCCTGCATAGCGATATAACCGCCGCTGCCGGAACCGACAATTACACCGGTATCATATTCATTATTTTCATTGATTTTATAGCCGCTCATATTAAAAGCTTCATCTGCAGCAGCAATTGCATATTGAGCATATAAATCCATTTTTCTCGAGTCCCGTCGAGTCATTACTGTTTCAGGATCGAAATTTTTAACTTCAGCTGCAATTATTGTTTTATAGTTTTCAGGATTAACCCTGGTAACAGTTCTGAAGCCATGATTTCCGTCTTCAATATTTGCCCACATATCAGCCAGATTGTTTCCAATCGGGGTGACTGCACCCATTCCGGTTACAACAACACGTATCATATATTTCATCCCTTTTAATTATATTTTTCGATGAAGAAATCTAATGATTTCATCGCTATCTTATCAGCTGAAAATACAATATAGGAAGAGAAAAGTCTGTTTAACGGGGTATGTACTCTGTATAACAGATTTTTTAATGAATAAATGATGTATCTATTCCTACATATAGTATATTTATAATTTCTTAGTAATTTTGACAACTTTGTGAATGCGTATTAAACTCAGTATAAGTACGATTATATAGTTTAATCACAGTAAAGAGGAGGATGGTTTTCATGGTTAAAGATGGATCGGGTAATAACGGCAAAGATGAGAAAGTTTTTTCGCGTCGTGATTTCCTCAAAACGACAGGTGTTGCGGCAGGAGGTATTGCCGGCGGTGCACTTTTAGGCGGTTTAACAGGTTTCCAGTTCGGTTCCGATCAGAATTCAGAGTCAGCTGAAACGGGCACGGGCGGTGAAACTGCAGAAGGCGGAGAAGGTTCAGAGGCTCCTGAGTTTGCGGCACGTACGTATATCAGCAGACAGGAAGATTTCGCAGCACTCGCAGCAGCGACTGAGAGAATTTATCCGGAAGATGATAATGGACCAGGAGCGATTGAACTCGGTGTACCGTATTTTATCGATAAACAGCTTTACGGCACATGGGGGACAAATGGCACGGATTACCGAATGGGACCATACCAGCCGATGGCTTCTGATACGCATGGTCGTCAGGAGAAACTAAACCGCGGTGAAATGTTCCTTCTTGGTATTAGACGTCTAAGAGAGTATGCAGTTGAAGAACATGACGAAGAGTTTGTAAAACTTGACCCGAAAGTTCAAGACGAAATACTAAAAGCATTTGAATCAGGAGATGTAGAAGTACCCGGTATGCGTGCGGAAGCATTTTTCGGACTACTTAGAAACACAACAATTGAAGGTGTCTACGCCGATCCCGTTTACGGGGGTAACAAGAACATGGAAGGCTGGAAGATGATTCAATATCCAGGCCCGCGTATGGGTTGGATGGACCAGATTACTTCCGAAGAATTCGTTGAGATGGAACCAGAAAGTCTAAGAGCTTATCAAGGAGGCGGAATGTAATGGCTGAAGTACTTAAGAAAGTTGATGCTGTTGTTGTCGGCATGGGTTGGGCTGGCGGTATTGTCAGTGCAGAGCTTGCCAAAGCAGGTAAAAATGTTGTAGGCCTTGAAAAAGGTAATCACGCGACAAGAAGTGACTACATCGGTGTAAAAGATGAGCTTCGTTTTGATAACCGTTACGAAATTATGCAGAGTTTAAAAGGAGATACTGTAACTTCGAGAAACGAAATTGAAGATACAGCACTGCCAGTCAGAACGATGGCGGATAACCAGATGGGTACAGACCTTGGCGGTGCGAGCGTGCACTGGGC
>JBQDHL010000067.1:0-612 GCA_052093725.1 Jeotgalicoccus sp.
AAGTCCTCAATCGGCAGTGAATAGATATGCCCGAATTCATGTATCAGATTCCGGTACTGAGTCGCTTTATGTGTATTGTCCCTCACATCCATCGCAAGCACTGTACCATCCTCTTTAATCGTGACATAGGCTGCGGTGTTGCCTTCACCATCCGAGAACAGGCGGTATTCATTGATATCCTCTATATAGCGATTCGGAAAGACATGCTGGAATACACCCCACATTGACTTAAATGATTCTTCATCACCGAAAGGCAGCGGATTTTCTTCATCACTGCCGATAATCTCGAAATTTGCTATCTCATAATTGATAAATGTTGTACGTGTTCTGTTCTCAAAAAATATATGCGGTTCATCCTGCAAATCGACATATTCCCTAAGTTCTGACAAATAACGGTCTCCGAGTTCCGCACATGTTTCAACTGTACTGCAGTCATCATGTACAACTTCTTTTGACCAGTCGACATCTGCTTCAAAGGTCTCCCTGTCTGAGCTGATTGATTCCAGCAGCTTAAAACCGCCCGTAAATAACAATATAAGTACCAGAGCGAGTAATAACAGCTGGATAAATACCTTCCCTGATTTACGCAGATTGGTTTCAGGTATCTGCCGA